>NZ_JACHKG010000009.1:0-212477 GCF_014203995.1 Paenibacillus sp. JGP012
CATGATACTTTAATTATAAGCGAAAAAGGTACAGTCTCCACAATTTTCTTGAGAGCTGTACCTTTAACATGGAATGGACTTTTTCAGTGGCCTCGTTCAATACAGAGATCATCTTCTTCAAGCCTTATGAGTTTTTTTAGAAATGTCCTTTACATAGGGTACAGTTTAATCAGGCAAACCTTTTTTTGTCGTCTAATTTCATTAATTCAATATCAGAAACCTAATACAAATTGTAAAAATGAATACAAGAATAAATAGACAAATTATTTGCACGTCACAATATTCTTAAGATACTTCAGCAGATCCTCCCGCAGTTCGGGGCGCTGCAATGCATAGTGGATGGATGTTTCAATAAAACCTAACTTCTCACCAACGTCATGGCGCAGACCGTCAAAATGATAGGCCAGAATCTGGCGCTGTTCGTTCAGACGGGACAATGCGTCCGTCAGCTGAATCTCTCCGCCTACACCGACCGATTGTCTGCCCAATATGTCGAAGATGTCCGGCGTAAGAATGTACCGGCCCATAATCGCGAGATTGGAAGGCGAGTCTTCCGTCTTCGGCTTCTCGATTAAACGGCGGGCGCGGAAGACACGTTCATCCGTGGGAGTCAGCAGCTCTCCGTCCACGATACCGTAACGGGATACCTCGTTCCAATCGACTGGCTGCACGCCGACGATGGGAGACTGCAACTCATCGTAGACTTCAATCATCTGCTGCAAACATGGGTGGTCCGCTTCCACAATGTCGTCCCCGAGCAGGACGGCAAACGGCTCATTGCCAATAAACTTGCGGGCACACCAGATGGCGTGACCCAGTCCTTTGGGCTCCTTTTGCCGAATATAATGAATGTCTGCCATCTCGGAAGGTTTGCGTACCTCGTTCAGCAGTTCCCACTTCTGTTTGTCTGCTAGGCTCTGTTCCAGTTCAAAGGAATAGTCGAAGTGATCCTCGATCGCCCTTTTCCCTTTTCCCGTCACGATAATAATATCTTCAATTCCGGAAGCAACCGCTTCTTCAATAATGTACTGAATCGTTGGCTTATCCACGATGGGCAGCATTTCTTTGGGCATGGCCTTGGTGGCAGGCAAAAAACGGGTTCCCAGTCCGGCGGCTGGGATGATCGCTTTGCGAATACGTATAGGAAACACTCCTTTGGCTGCATTAGTAGGATGGTATAGAAACTGCACGATCATTCGGTTGGGATAAGAGATGCATTTCTCTATACATTACCATAAATAATTGACAATCGTTGTATAAAAAACAGACTCGCTCTAAACCATCAACAGCTCGCGTATGTCCTGTTCGGACAATGTCGTTGATCCTCCATCGCCTGGTTCAATGACCTCTGCAATCAAGTCCTTTTTCCGCTGCTGCAGCTCCAGAATTTTCTCTTCGATGGTGCCCTCCGTAACCAGACGGATCACCTGAACGACCTGTTTCTGACCCATCCGGTGCGCACGTCCAATAGCCTGTTCCTCGACAGCAGGGTTCCACCACAGATCATATAAAATGACAGTATCTGCTCCCGTCAGGTTGAGCCCGGTTCCACCAGCCTTGAGCGAGATAAGAAACAGCTCTGCTTCTCCCTCGTTAAACCTGCGGCACATGTCCACCCGGCTCTGGGCAGGGGTCTGTCCATCCAGATAGAACAGGCTGTTTCCTTGGGCTGAAAGGGTCTGACGTATGAGATTAAGCATGCTTGCGAACTGGGAGAAAATCAAAATCCGTTTACCCGCGGCCAGACAGTCCTGAACGGTCTCAAGCAACTGCTCCATTTTCCCCGAATCCCCCTGATATCCATCTACAAAAAGAGCCGGGTGACAGCATAACTGACGCAGACGGGTGATTCCGGCCAAAATTTTGATCCGATTTTTCTGAAAGCCGTTATCCTCCATATCTTTCGTCGTTTCATCCTGAAGCTGAGACAGATAAGCCGCGTACAGCTTTTTCTGCTCCACTGTAAGCTCGGAGCGCTGCACCGTCTCGATGCGATCCGGCAGCTCTTCCAGCACGTCTTTCTTCAGGCGGCGCAGTATGAACGGCCTTACCATCCGAGAGATACGTTCCGGCGGCAGGTCACGAAATCTTCTGTAGCTTGGGAACAACCCCGGGAATATGGCTTCAAAAATTGACCACAGTTCATCCAGCGAATTTTCCACGGGTGTGCCTGTCAAGGCAAAACGGCGCGGGGCCTGAATTTGCTTAACGGCCTGTGCGGTCTGAGAGGACGCATTTTTGATCGCCTGTGCCTCGTCCAGAATCAGCGTATGGAAGGTGCGGCCCAGATACGTATCCAGATCACGGCGCAGCAGCGGGTATGATGTCACAATGACGTCTGCCTGATCCATATCCTCCAGCATGCTGGCTCGTTCGTGCTTTTGCCCGGCGGCAATCAGTACATTCAGATGCGGAGCAAACCGCACAAACTCATTCGCCCAGTTGTAGGTCAACGAAGCGGGAGCAACAACCAGAATCGGCGGATGAGTGGTGCGTATGCGGATGGTCAAACCGTCCTGCTGAGAGATATGCCATGAATTATCTGCGTTTGGCAATGCACTCGCGGCTTCCAGTGACTTCTGCGTAAGCTCCTCCAATAACAAGCTGTGAGGCAAGCGGCTTCCAGCTTCCGAATCTGTGCCCAATGCCGCTTGGTTCGCTCGCGCCTCCTGCTCATATACGGGCTTCTCCTGCAGCGATGCGGTGATATAGGCGATGCTTTGCAGTGTTTTTCCCAACCCCATATCATCAGCCAGAATACCGCCAAACCGATAATGCGCCAGTGTACGAAGCCATTGATACCCGCTCGCCTGATAATCACGCAGGACAGGTTCAAGGGTCTGAGGCAACGGAAAGTCCATCCGGTCAGGATCACGCAGATCATCGAGGAAACGTTTAAGCGAGCCTCCCCATTTCACATGACCGGATACCTCGTCTCGGCCTGGAAGCTGCAAAGCCCTTACCGCAGGCAGCCGGATAGGGCTGCTCTGAATGTCTCCTGCCTCCAGCCCAAGCGCATCAGCCATCTGAGCGAAGCTGCTAGCGCCATCGTGTTCAAGTGACAGGAATACACCGCTTCGCAGGCGGAAGAAAGCTTTCTTTTCCACAATGCTGCGCATCAGCTCCTGCAGCTCCTGCTCATCTACTCCCTCCATCTCGAAGGAAATCTCCAGCCAGTCCAGTCCTTTCCCCAGATCAGCACGCACCTTCGGCGGCACTGGATGAGTCGGCATCATCGCTTTCACCGCATTGGGCATGTAGATATCCGCCAGCTTCTCCAGCTCGGGTAAAAGGTGATACAACACATCATAGATCGCGTCCTCGCGCTCACTTGCCCAGACACTGCCCTCGCGCTCCAGAAAGGAGCGGTCCAGCCGCTCAATCAGATTTCGTTCCTTGAAGCGATCGCGGATCAGAATAACCTTCTTTTCTTCTTCTTGGATCAGATACTCTGCCAGCGGGTTAATCACCATCACACCATAATCAAATTCCAGGCGGACTGTAATGCGTTCCCGGTAAAAGTCGATGTACAGCTTCGGTGTCAGCTCAGGCTCTGCAATCCGCTCGCGCACACGTGAATCAATCGACAGATGCCCCAGTGTCCGAAGTTCCGGTACAACATGCTGCACAAACTCATCCACCTGCTGCGCCGATATATCAATACTCTCTTTGATTCCATATGACGTGAGCGCACTGCTAAGGTCCTCCAGACTCCGGATCTGCATCGGCTCCAGCATATAGAGCTGGCCTTCGACCACCGCTGCATCATACGCCGGAAGCAGGATCAGCTCACGCAGTCCCGATACTTCCAGCTGATATCCTTCATTAGCCCCCTCTGCAATTCGATAAAACAAGGGCAGCGCTCCCTCTGCCACGGCAAGCGGCCCGTTAGCCAGTCCCGCTCCCTCCATCCGACTGTCAGCCTGCAAAAGCAGCTCTAACAGCGGTTTCCAGATCATCGGCGCGATCAAAATATCCCTTCCGTCCGAAGCCCCCAAATACCCGGAAATCGACTGTCGGTATGCTTCTTCACTCTGCTTCATGCGAATGAGCATGGATAGAATCGCTTGATCGTGGGCATTAAACACATGCAGCAGCGGATCATAATGGAACAGCTTGGTGAAGGACATCGGCTCGCCCTTTTCGATACAGCTCAGAAACTGCTTGACCTTCTGTACAACATAGAGACGTTTGTTGCCCACCTTTAATTCAAGCGCAAGCCTGGCTCCTCCGCGAGAAACATGCACCAGCTTGCAGATGAACTGAACCTGAAGCTCCTCACGCAGCATGGAACGAGTGACTGGTGCCTTATATTTTTGCTCCCGTTCATGCGGCAATCTGCGCTCTTTGGCAAACAGGGACAAAATCTGATCTGCTGTACGGTAGGACGGTTTATCCGCAGAACGCCCCCAGCCTGAAGCAGAGCTTGGACGACCCGCCTGGACAAAGGGTGACGGCGATAACGCCTCCGGCTGTTGCCGCTGTGGTTGCTGTCCTTGTGGAGACGTTGAAGTTGAATAGGGCCGCTCCCATGTCTGTTCTTCGACCAGTGTGCCGACTTTCGATGGCGTAATTTTGCCACTGGACGGTTCTAGCGTGTCTTCACGTTCATGAATTGCGAGCAGAACAGCAGCTACGTGTTTGCAATAGTCATAATAGTTGCCGTACGCCGGGCAATTGCAGTAGGCTTCAATCTCTCCTGTGTCATCCAGATCAACTTTCACCTTATACGACTTTGTACCCCGGACGACGGCATCATAGTGACATCCGTCCTCGCTCACCATTAGTTTGCCAATCCTGCCCGACTGTTGATATTCTTCACCGCGTTTAAATGCCGTAACTCCGCACAGCAATTTGATATCCATTATCGTAAATGGCGCCATACTTCACACCTCCTCGGCTGCCGATACCGCCTTTTATAGAAAAAACCCCAAGAGCTCCGTAAAGCAGAGATTGGGGTCGCTTATTAAGTTGAAATAAGGAAGTTTACACGTGCACTTCGATGACAGAATAACCTTCCAATCGCTGTTATCCCCAGATTTTTTTGATTCCCTTTTGTAAAGGGGAAAATCCGGTGATAAAGGCGAACGCTTCGCTTTTTCAGGTTTTTTCTGTCCTCTCCGTTTTTGTGTAAAAAATAGTTCAACTTATATACCTTGTTGTTGCATTTATTTTACCAATTGACCGCGTGTAACGCCCAGCTGGTTCGTTGCTTTCAGTGTTTTCCATACTTGCGTACCGCTGATTTCGCCGCGCAGTGCACGGTTATACAAGTCGATAACTTCTTTCACTTGCTCCGGTGTCTCTTCCAGGAACTCTACCCGGTAACGGGATACACCCAGATCCATGAAGTTGGTCAGATACTCGGCACCCGATTGTTCCACTGCGTTATAGACGGTGTTACGGCAGCCTTCATCTACACGTACCGGGTGAGACATGCCGATCCGGTCCTGCAGGGATGCCCGTTTTTCCTCACAAGGGCGACCACAGTTTGTATAGTCCGTACCTTCACTCATAAACGTACAGTATACGCAGTGCTCGGTATGGAACATCGGCAGATGCTGATGAATAACGACTTCCGTCTGGCTTGTACGGGAGTTGCCGAGCAGATCAACCATCTGCTGAATGTTCAAGTCATACGATGGCGTGATCCAGTCGCAACCTGCTTCCAGGAACAATTCAACCGCTTTGTGATTGGCAATGTTCAAGGAGAAGTCACCGATCAGCTGCGGATGCTTCGCGTCCGGGTTCATTCTGCGGTGACGCAGATAGAAGTACAGCGCACCTGTGTTGCGTACCAACACGGCATCCGGCTCCAAACGCAGGATGTTGTTGTGGTAGCCGTTCTCGCCAGGCATGTGGATGCGCGGTGTAGCCAGCGCAATTTTGCGGCCAGCGGCATGTACAGCTTCCACCGCTGCCGGGAACTGCTTGATGAACTCGAAGTCGGCGTAGATCATGCCAACACCCGCCTCCAGCGCTGCCTCCACTTGTGGCAGGCTGCGGCAGAGTGCGGTCAGCTCCGCTTGACCGCGAGCTACTGGCGATGCCGGTTGTACTGCATCGCCGTATACGTCCACCGCCCGTTTCACGTAGACGGGCGGTTTCGGGCGCTCGCCCGCGAGTTGTTCTACCGCCTGACGGCGAATATTATTCAACTCGCGCATCGGGATGATGACGTCACCGTGCAGGTTGACGTCCAGTTCCTCCAGCTGGAACACGGTGCCGCCGAGACGTCCGAATTGCTCCTCGAGCAATTCATGGGTCATCGGACGTTTCTGGGCAATATCCAGTTCCATCTCCGAATCCACGCGCACGGTTGTGCCCTTCTGCACGTCGGTCCACCACGTGCTGAGCGGCTGGCCCGGGCTGCCGATAACTTTGACTTTGACCGGGAAGACACGATACGGCTTGTCGGTCTCAAAGGTTTGACGCAGACGTTTGTCGAGCGCAGGGTCATTCGTTTTCCATACCTTGTCGCCTACCTTCACGCGGCGCAGGTCCACATCACTGCGACCTGGCACGAGGTCTACGATCCAGCCCTCGCCAGCTTCGCCTTCGATTTTCACACCTTTGCGGCGTACATCATATACACGTCCGCCTTCTTCTTTTTTCGTTGGATCACCCGCGTCAAATACAATGCCGTCTCCACGCTTCACAGGTGCATCCAGCTTCAGCACAACACCGTCACGCAGCACTTGATCTACCCGACCAAGGTACACGCCGCGGCTTTTCGGGAACGTACCGTCCACCAGCTTTTTGTTGTTGATGCCATCCAGGAAACCATGTGTGAAACCACGCGAGAAGCTTTGCTGCAGCTCACGGATTTCTTCCTTGCTTGCTCGTGTATTGTCACCGTCAAAATAACGGTCAATCGCTTTACGGTACTTGCTAACAACGTTCGCTACGTACTCCGGCGTTTTGAGGCGGCCTTCGATTTTGAAAGACGTCACGCCCGCTTCGATCAATTCCGGCATAATATCAATGGCTGCCAGGTCTTTCGGAGACAACAGGTAGGCCACATCTCCCATCGGCTGGTGCACACCATCCACCATGAGGTCATAGGGCAGACGGCAAGCCTGCGCGCATTCCCCACGGTTCGCGGAGCGTCCGCCCCACATTTCGGAGGTCAGGCACTGCCCGGAATAAGACACGCAGAGTGCGCCGTGCACGAATACTTCCATCGGAAGTTTTGCCTGCTCGCCGATCTTCTGAATCTGCTTCAGATTGTTCTCCCGTCCGAGTACAACACGTTCCATGTCAAACGGCTTCGTGAACTCCACCGCTTCAGGCGACGTAATCGTCATCTGCGTGGAACCGTGAATCGGGAAATCCGGTGAAATCTCGCGAATGAGCTTGACCAGACCCAAATCCTGTACAATGACAGCATCCACACCTGCATCCACGCAGGCATCGATCAGTTCCTTGGCATCTTTCAATTCATTTTCAAAAATCAATATATTAAAGGTCAGAAACCCTTTTACGCCATAACTGTGCAAAAACGCCATAATCTCCGGCAGCTCGTCCATGCGGAAATTGTTCGCACGTGCACGTGCATTAAACTTTTCGACTCCGAAGAAAATCGCATCCGCTCCGTTGGCTACCGCCGAACGCATGCAATCCCAGTCCCCTGCCGGTGCCAGAAGCTCAACGTCTTCTCTTCGTATTGTTGCTGTTTTCATGTAAATCCTCCCCATACCGGCCTGTGCCGATGTTCTTGCCTTGGTACCTGAATTTCGGTACGTCTGCATTGCTGTCAACGTCAAGTATCACGATATCTATACATTATATCTGTATTGCCTGAAATTCAGGCGTACAGTCTCTCTATTTAGGCAATCAGCAGTAATAACTCCTGAACTAGTATAGTGTACCACTTCTGCACTGACTCTTCTACGCTTTCCTGAAAAAACCGTTTATCAAGGGCATGTCTTGAAACCTGCTGAAGTGCATCTTTTACTTTTACTTTTACTCCCCTTTCGCCCCTGCTGCGCCGTTTTCCCTTGATGTGCCCTGGCACGCCTACGGTAAACTTCCTGGCTTGGAACAAAATTTCGGCAAAATTGGCTGCCTTCAGCGTTTCAGACATACCTAAAAAAACCGGAAGGTCCTCAGACCCTCCGGCATTATTTCTGGTTCACCTTATTTAATAAAAGTAAATGAGTTCACTGCCTTCTCCAGCATATCCGCCTGGACCTGCGTACGATTGGCATCATTCAAACCTGTGGTGATCGTATACGTCGTGCCATTCTTCTCAAACACAATCTGACGTCCGGTATACGGCACGCCCTTGTCCGATTCATGATACGTGAAGGAGAACGCCGGTACTCCAGCAAAGGTCAGCTCTTCACTGCGAATCAGATTAAAGCTCTTCCGGGTTTTGGCTGCCTCGGCATACGCCTCTCTCAGCTGACTAACCGTCATCTCGATGGATTTGTCCTCCGTAGAAGCGATGGATAATTCTCCACCCGTAAAGGTATAAATGACAGGTGAGCTTTCAAACTTATCACTGTAAGGTGTCCAGTAGCGCGGGATATCAACGCTGTAATGGTAACGCTTGGACGTGCGAGTGATTGTTTTCGTTTTGTCTGTCAAATATGGATCTTCGTCCAGCTGACCAAAATTATCTTCTACCATTTCGAACTCGATCTCGATGCTCTTCATAATGCGTTCAAACCATGCCCGATCATCCTTCTGTTCCTCAGGGAAGGTATACTCCACATAATAACGATACCCGTTCTTCTGCAAAAGAACGTCAAACTCCGTCTGCCAGCCCGCACCGAAGTTATAACGGAACTCGTTGACCTCCGCCGTTTCACCGTATATCTCCGTCTTGAAGGAGCCTACCTGTTCATAGCTTTCGGGCGTAAACGTATCACTCATCCACTTGTGCAGCTGGTCACTCCAGTCTTTCACCGTTGCCCCAGCCTTGGCAGAAGTCACACGAAGCTGCAGATAAGCACCGTCCTCGCCTTCATATACCATGTTTTTATTATCCATGGACCAGCCTGCCGGAACCGTCAAGCCGATACCATAATCCTCATTCCATACCGCACGCATGCCATCTTCTACCGTTGAAAGGTCCTTGATCGTGCGATCGGACTGTGCGTAGCTTGGCTCAAAGGAGTTCAGCAATGAAGCATGCTTGCCCAGATCCTTGTAATTCGTTGCTTCATAATCCGCTAAATAAACATCATATTGACGTCCATCATGGACATACTGACGGAGCTCCCATAACAGACCATCCATATCTTTGACAACGACACGTGCATACGGTTTGTTTTTAGAAGCTACGGCTTCACGATCCAGGATCGTATCTCCCGACTGTTTAGCCACTTGTACAAGCTGGGTCAGCAAGTCGTCTGCATCCAGTGCTACATTCTGGTCGCTCACGTACACTTCCAGGTAATAGCTTTCGTCTGCTGCTCCAAAGGTCATCATGCTCTCCTGCTCGCTGGATTGCAGCACAAGCAGATCAGCCGGGTAATGGATGGACCAGCCATAGTAGCTGTTGCCGATACGTGTTTTACCCTTATCCAGATCGATGCCGCCAACATCTGTCACCTCACCCGTTTGCAGCAGACGAATGACGATCTCTCCCGAACTGTTCGGCGCAATCGTAGCACCAATTCCAGTAGCAACCGGGCGAAGCGGAACCATCAGCACACCATTCACCATTTTGGGCGCTGCACCCAGCTCCACTTTGATGCCATCAATCCAGGCTATAGGGCTGTTTATCGTCAAGGCCGCCACATGCGGGCCTTGTTTTATTTTGATTACGTCATTTTTCTCAAGCACGATCTCACTGCCAAAAGCTTTCTTGAACACCCCGACAGGTACCATGGTTACCCCTTGAATTACAAGGGGTTTCGTAATATTTTGTTTCTTGCCGTTGATAAAAGCACTGGTGCTTCCTGCTTTGACCCGCAGCTCGCTGGTAACCAGATCATCCGATGCCCACACCGGCAGCGCTGTTCCAGCCAACAACGCACCCGCCAAAACAGCCGTGCCTAACACACGTAACCATGACTTCTTCATTCCGTTCATTCGTCCTCTCTACATCCGGTTACTTGCCGGCTCTTATTCTTCTTAGTCTGCCAAAAGTGAATCATCCGCCTCGTCCAGCAGATCTTCACGATCAGCAAGGACCAAGGTGCGGGTAACGATATCCCCATCGGTTTGCACCAGCAGCTTCACTTTTTGTCCAGGCAAGTAGGCTTTCAGCAGCTCATTGATGTCTACAACCGAAGATACACGTTTACCTGCTACGCTGTAGATGGCATCGCCTTCTTTAATTTTGGCCTTTTTGGCTTCCGGGCTCAGCACTTCCGTTACGGTCAGTGGATCTTCCGCAGGCAGGCCTACAATGGCGGACCAGCTCTCTTCCAGCTGCAGACCGAGGCTTGCCCGTTTGATTGTTCCATACTTGAAATATTGATTCACAACATAATTAACAGTATCTATCGGGATGGAAAATCCCATGCTCTCAATGCCTACCGCAGAGAATTTCATCGAGTTAATGCCAACGACTTCGCCCTTCAGGTTAACCAGGGGGCCTCCGCTGTTACCCGGATTAATAGCCGTATCCGTCTGAATGAGACGGTAGGATGCTTCCACGCCGCGATTCAGACCACTAATGACACCGACCGTTGCCGAGTTACGCAATGAAAAAGAGATTGGCGTCCCAATCGCAATGACCGTTTCACCCACAACCGCTTGCGAAGCTTTGGCAAATACAGCCGGCTTGAGCGACTTGACATTAATTTTAATGAGCGCCAGATCACTTAACGGATCACTGAATGATTCGGTTATGTTATATGTATTGCCATCTGTCGTTACCACGACTGGATTGATCAGTCCATCAATGACATGGGCGTTGGTCACAATCCATCCATTCGACCGGATAATGACACCTGTACCATGCGCCAGATTGTAACGATCGTTATCCGTACCATCCTGCCCCTCTGTTGATTGGCCGATAATGCCTACAACCGACGGAGATACCTTTTCGATCACTTTCGGGATGGCCGAACTTCCTTTATACGTATACGTTCCTGACTTCGAATCGTACTGCCCACTGCCGCCAAACATGTTCACCAGATCCTTGGTATTCACATACACCTGACCATCGATTACTTTCGCTTGCATGCCTGTTTTGGACGCCGCTGCACCAGCTGAAGCTGCCATCATACCGATGGAGAGCATCGTGACCATCATTACAGCTGCCGCTCGTTTCACTACCCTTTTCATCATTTCACCTGACCCTCTCTATACATCCTTCTTGCGCGACCGGACAGGCGATCCCTGGCCAAATCTATGATCTCTCTCATCTGCAATACTGGTATCCCTCAATGTATCATACAAATAATGGCTGTACAATCGTTTTAATTTTCGATTTAATTCGACAAAAATTGCAACTGGATTGTTGAAAAACAGCCATGAAAAAACACCTTCCATGTCTAGCGTGGAAAGTGTTCGTTATTGCTACTGCATGTCCGTATGTCTGTTGTATGCTAGGATATTTGATACTGCTTTGTACTCCATTACATTTTCACTACATTTGTCTCGCGTTATGAACCAAACCAGCCCGTAATCATCGCATAGTCTGTCATCAAAAATACGAGCAAACTGACAATTGTAAACCCGATGGCAAACAAATTTTTCTTCGGTGCCCGCAGTAAACGGACCAATCCGATGAAGATCAGGATTGTAAACAGGATGACAAAGATATCAAATGCATTAAAATTCGATGTACTCGCCGTGGCAGCCTCTGCAAGCAGCATGGATAGACAGACCTCCTCACCATAGTTGAACAACTGATTAACGCATACCCTAAACTCTTCCTCTATGTTATCTGTACCCTGTTAGTAATGCAAGCCCTATCATCCAGAAAAATGAAAAAAATCCAGCCTGACCGCTCTGCCCACGAAAGCTCGCCCCCTCTTATATGTAAACACTTTCATTGAATCACTCGATTCATGACCATTCCGTATTTTTTTGTCGACCACAGCTGTAACTAACGGCGGCCCACAATCGCCGAATCACATCCATTTCTTATCCCGGGAGGACGATGACTTGGAAGTGGAGAATGAAGAGGAATGATAAAGAGTGTGTGCAGACACGCTGTGCTCTGAAGACGTGAATTGGTATGCGTGAGCGGTGCGCCCTGACGACGTGGAATCGGTGTGCGTGGGTGGTGTGCCCTGATGACGGGGATTGGTTCGTGGGCGTTGTGCTCTGAAGGCGGGGATTGGTTCGTCGACGTTGTGCTCCGAAGGCGGGGATTGGTTCGTCGGCGGTATCACTCTGGAGGAGTGGATAAGTGCGTAGTAGTCGTGGTAACTGTCATGTTATGTGTTGGATGCGAAAATGAAGCAGCGATGAAGCTCTAACGATCTCCAGAAAGCTTATTTCGTCTTATTTGACGTGTTTATAAATCTAACGAATCGAGGAAACCTTATTTTACTCAAAATCATCAAAACATAGCCTAATTCAAGCATTTTTGTTGGAATAACGTTTCTAGGAATCGTTAGAATTCTTAAAAGCCTGATTTCATGCAAATAAGCTTTCCTGGGATCGTTAGAATTTTTCGCCCCCAATAAATGCATGCAGCTAATGCGGCTGACCGACTTTACTGAGTAATTGGTACAACTTGCGAATTTTGAATTGTGATTTGCGAGTTCTGACTTTCAACTTGCAAACTGCGAATGGCGACTCGTGACTAGAGACTTTCGCAGTTTGAATTGTAACTTGTGACTTTGCGATTTGTCAGTTTTGACTTGCAACTTGAGATTTGTGACTTGCGAACTGCGAATGGCAGCTCGTAACTCGTGACTTTTGCTTTTGGCTTGTGACTTGCGGATTGCGGATTGCGACTTGCAACTTGCAAACTGCAAATGGCGACTCGTGACTAGAGACTTTCGAATTTTAAATTGTGACTTGTAACTTGTGACTTGTAACTTGTGACTTGCGGCTTGCAAACATACAGACTTATTACCAAACTTACAACTTATGCCTTGCAACGTGCAGCTTGCTGCACATGGCAGAAACGAAATTCAACACGGACATAATGCAAAAAAACCTTCTGCACCTGGGAGAGAGTGCGGATGATCATGCGCAGCTCTTCTCAGGTGCAGAAGGTCTTTCTTCAGCTTATTACACGCTATAAGGTTAGTCAGCCAGCTGCAGTGCCCGGCTTCGTTCCGTATCGCGCTCCAGAACAGGCTTCAGATACTTACCCGTGTATGAAGCTTCCACTTGAATGATATCCTCCGGCGTTCCGGTCGCTACAATCGTGCCGCCGCCGCTGCCGCCTTCCGGCCCCAGGTCAACGATATAATCGGCTGTTTTAATCACATCCAGATTATGCTCGATGACAAGCACGGATTCGCCTGAATCCACGAGGCGATGCAGTACGTTCAACAATCGGTCGATATCATCGACATGCAGACCTGTTGTCGGCTCGTCCAGAATGTAGATCGTTTTGCCCGTACTGCGTCGGTACAGCTCGGAAGCAAGCTTCACACGCTGTGCTTCACCACCGGACAATGTCGTTGCAGGTTGACCCAGATTAATGTAACCAAGTCCAACATCCAGCAGCGTTTGCATTTTGCGGTGAATCTTAGGAATGTTCTCGAAAAATTGGGTTGCGTCCTCCACCGTCATTTCGAGCACATCTGCGATATTTTTATTTTTATATTTCACTTCCAGCGTTTCACGGTTGTAACGTTTGCCCTTGCAGACTTCACACGGCACGTATACATCCGGCAGGAAGTGCATTTCGATTTTGATAATGCCGTCTCCGCGGCAGGCTTCACAACGTCCACCTTTGATATTAAAGCTGAACCGGCCTTTTTTGTATCCGCGCACCTTCGCTTCGTTGGTCTGTGCAAACAGGTCACGAATATCGTCAAAGACACCTGTATATGTGGCCGGATTGGAACGCGGTGTGCGGCCGATTGGCGACTGGTCAATATCAATGACTTTATCAATGTGCTCCAGTCCGCGAATCTCCTTATGCTGCCCTGGGCGTACACGCGCACGATTCAGGTCACGCGCCAGCGTTTTGTACAAAATCTCGTTAATCAGTGTTGATTTACCCGAACCGGATACTCCGGTTACCGCAGTAAATACGCCGACCGGAATCTTCACATTCAAATTCTTCAGATTGTTTTCTTTCGCTCCGCGCACTTCCAGCCAGCGGTCACCGACACTTCGGCGCTCCGTACGAACCGGGATAAACTTCTTGCCGCTGAGATACTGACCCGTTAACGATTTCTCGTCGTTCATAATTTCCTCAGGTGTACCTTGCGACATGACTGTGCCCCCGTGAATACCTGCGCCTGGACCAATGTCGATAATATAATCTGCCGCCATCATCGTATCCTCATCGTGTTCAACCACGATTAAGGTGTTCCCGATATCACGCATATGCGCCAGCGTAGAGATCAAACGGTCATTGTCCCGCTGGTGAAGACCGATACTCGGCTCATCCAAAATGTAAAGTACCCCCATCAGACTGGAACCGATCTGCGTAGCCAATCTGATCCGTTGCGCCTCACCCCCGGATAATGTTCCGGCAGCACGGCTTAGCGTCAGATAATCCAGACCGACATTGACAAGGAATCCAAGGCGGCTGTTGATTTCTTTCAAAATCAGCTTTGCAATCGTCTGCTCTTTCTCCGTCAGCTGCAGCGAATCAAAGAAACGTCCCGCTTCACCGATCGACAGACCCGTTACATAAGCCATATTGTGGTCATTAATCGTAACTGCAAGGCTTTCGCGTTTCAAACGCTGTCCTTTACACGTACCACATGGCTTCGCGCTCATATATCCTTCGATAAATTCACGGATGCCCTCAGAAGCCGTTTCGCGATAACGGCGCTCCAGATTATTCACGATGCCTTCAAACGTAACCAGTGCTTCCTTGCGCTGACCAAAATCATTTTCGTAACGGAAACGGATTTTTTCGGAACCTGTGCCTTGCAATAGCTTGTTCATCTGATCGGCAGGCAGATCCTCCACAGGCACATCCTGCGGAATGTTGAAATGCTCGCATACGGATCTGAGGAACTGCGGATAATACGTGGACGTTCCGCCTGTCCAGGCATCGAACGCTCCTTCTTCAATTGTTTTGCTGCGATCCGGTACAAGTAAATCCGGGTCTACAATCATCTTCACACCCAGACCGTCACAATCCGGGCAAGCACCAAACGGACTATTAAAAGAGAACATACGCGGTGCAAGCTCATCAATGCTGAAGCCGCAAACCGGGCAGGCAAAGTTTGAACTGAATCGCAACTCTTCTTCGCCAATGATGTCAACAAGCAGCTGCCCGCCGGACAGATTAAGCGCCGTTTCAATGGAATCCGCGAGGCGTGCCTGAACGTCATCCTTTACGACAATCCGGTCAACGACAACATCAATGGTGTGTTTTTTGTTTTTCTCCAATTGAATGTCCTCTGACAGATCACGCAGTTCACCATTCACCCGCACACGGACAAAACCTTGTTTGGACACGTCAGCAAATACACTTTTGTGCTCACCTTTACGTCCTGCAACAATCGGTGCGAGAATCTGCAGACGGGTACGTTCCGGGTACTGCATAATACGGTCGACCATCTGCTCCACCGTTTGCGATGTAATCTCGATGCCATGATCCGGACAATGCGGGTGGCCGATACGCGCGAACAAAAGACGCAAATAATCGTAAATTTCGGTAACCGTCCCGACAGTGGAACGCGGGTTGCGGCTTGTTGTTTTTTGATCTATCGAGATAGCAGGAGACAATCCTTCAATGGAATCCACATCCGGTTTCTCCATCTGGCCCAGGAACTGACGCGCATAAGCCGACAATGACTCCACATAACGCCGCTGTCCTTCGGCATAGATCGTATCAAAGGCCAGCGAGGATTTGCCTGAACCGCTCAGACCGGTCAATACGACAAACTTGTCACGCGGAATGGTAATATCAATGTTTTTCAGGTTATGCGCTCGCGCGCCTTTAATGACAATATTCTCGCTCGCCAATACTATTCATCCTCTCATTGCTAATCTATAAACCTTTTAACCAATTTTATCTGTTATACCAGTATTGACCTGATTACAACATTTCAATATTTTCGATATGGAATAATATCGGATCATTTATGCCGGTTCATTACTCAACAAGAGAACGGCCAATTGGCCGTTCTCTTATCACAAATTCTCCATCCAAGAACATCATCTATCAAATTACGTACAATCTATTCAGCTCGCAGTTCCAGCAGTGCATCACGAAGCTCGGCAGCACGCTCGAACTGAAGGTTTTTGGCTGCATCTTTCATCTCTGCTTCCAGACGCTGAATGAGCGACTGACGTTCCTTCTTCGACATCTTCTCGGCAGCGCCGGTCAGATACTCGTTTTTGGATTCGGCAACCTTCGTTGCCTCAATGACATCACGCACTTTTTTGCGAATCGTCTGTGGTGTTATGCCATGCTTCTCATTGTATTCCATCTGTATGGCACGGCGGCGCTCCGTCTCTTTCATCGCTTTATCCATGGAGTCTGTCACTTTGTCACCATACAAAATAACTTTACCATCGCTGTTCCGCGCCGCACGACCAATCGTTTGAATGAGCGAACGCTCGGAACGCAGGAAACCTTCCTTATCGGCATCCAGAATCGCTACCAGTGATACTTCCGGCAGATCCAGTCCTTCCCGCAGCAAGTTGATCCCGATCAGTACGTGGAATGTCCCCAGCCTCAGATCACGCAGAATAGCCATACGTTCCAGCGTTTTGATCTCGGAGTGCAGATATCGGACCTTGATGCCAATCTCCTTCAAATAATCCGTCAAGTCTTCCGACATCTTCTTCGTAAGCGTAGTGATCAGCACCCGCTCATCCTTCGCAATCCGGTCATGAATCTCGGCAATCAGATCATCAATCTGCCCCTTCGTCGGACGCAGCTCAATGACAGGATCAAGCAGACCGGTTGGACGGATGATCTGCTGCACCATCGTATCTGTATGCTCGATCTCATAAGGACCTGGCGTTGCCGAGACATAGATAATCTGGTTCATTTTCTCTTCAAATTCTTCGAATTTGAGCGGACGGTTATCCAAGGCAGATGGCAGCCTGAAACCATGATCTACCAGCACCGTCTTTCTGGCCTGGTCACCGTTGTACATCGCCCGAATCTGCGGCAGGGTCACATGAGACTCATCGACCACAATCAGCATGTCATCCGGGAAATAATCGAGCAGTGTATACGGCGTATCCCCACGCTCGCGGAAAGTCAGCGGCCCGGAATAGTTCTCAATGCCCGAGCAGAAGCCCACTTCCTTCATCATCTCGATATCATACCGCGTACGCTGCTCCAGCCGCTGAGCCTCCAGCAGTTTGCCCTGCTCACGCAGCACTTCAAGACGTTCTTCCAGTTCACGCTCAATATTCACCAGCGCCACACGCATCGTCTCTTCCTGTGTTACGAAGTGAGATGCCGGGAAAATAGCAATATGCTCGCGCTCACCGATCAATTCTCCTGTCAAAACATCAATTTCGGTAATTTTCTCAATCTCGTCTCCGAACAGTTCAACCCGAATCGCATGTTCACCCTTGGAAGCCGGGAATATCTCAATGACATCACCACGAACACGGAACGTGCCCCGCACAAAGTTAATATCATTCCGCTGGTACTGAATCTCCACCAGACGTGACAATATCTGATTGCGCGGCTTCTCCATGCCTACCCGCAGTGATAACAGCATGCTGGAATAATCATGCGGCGAACCGAGACCGTATATACACGACACACTCGCTACAATAATGACATCCCTGCGCTCAAACAACGAGCTGGTCGCCGCGTGCCGCAGCTTGTCAATCTCTTCATTAATGCTCGAATCCTTCTCGATATACGTATCGGATGAAGGAATATAGGCTTCTGGCTGATAGTAGTCATAGTAACTGACAAAATACTCCACCATGTTGTTCGGAAAAAATTCCTTGAACTCACTCGCCAACTGCGCTGCAAGTGTCTTGTTGTGCGCAATAATCAGCGTAGGACGCTGCAGCTTGGCAATGGTCTGTGCAATAGTAAATGTCTTGCCCGTACCCGTTGCACCCAGCAGTGTCTGGTATCTCTTCCCTTCCTGAACACCCTTCACCAATTCCTGTATGGCAGCAGGCTGATCACCCTGGGGAGAAAACTCTGACTCGATTTCGAACGTTTTGTCGCTCATAATAATATCGCTCATTGCCGTATCTCACCCTATCGTCTAAAATAATAGTCACTATATATTGTCGAAGTTCCCCGAATTTCCAGTTGGGAAAACTTATAGTAATAGGAATATTTGTTCCCGTTCAATTATACCTTGTTCGTTTTCGTGTTGCAAACGTGAATTGAAGATAGGAGTGGGTTAATTTATGGATATTGCGACACTTATCGGTATAATCGCCGGAATTGCCGCAGTCATCAGTGGTTTTCTATGGGAAGGCGGACAGCTGTCCGGTCTGCTTCAGAAAACCGCTGCTTTAATTGTGTTCGGTGGAACCATTGCTGCTGTTGTGGCCAGCTTCCCCACATACCGTCTGCGTACGATACCTGCTGCATTGCGCATGGCGTTTGGACGTCATCGTTACGATTCCAAACAATGGGTAGAAGAACTGATCGAGATGTCCACCATTGCCCGCAGATCGGGGGTGCTTGCTTTGGAGCGCAAAGTTGTAGATCATCCCAATCCGTTTTTACAAGATGGCATCCAGATGGTGGTTGACGGAACAGACCCGGATATTGTTCGCCAGATTCTGGAGATGGAGATTGACTCCGTCGAGCAGAAGCATGAAGGTTACGCCAAAATATTCGAAGCAGCCGGTGGCTATGCCCCAACAATGGGTATCATCGGGACCGTAATGGGACTAATCCAGGTGCTTGGAAGCTTAACTGATCCCACGGGGCTCGGGCCAGCTATCGCTGTTGCTTTTACCGCGACCCTGTACGGGGTGGCTAGTGCCAACCTGATCTTCCTGCCTATCGCCTCCAAGATCAAATCCAGAAGTGCTGACGAAGTTCAAGCGATGGAGATGATGCTCGAAGGTGTGCTTGCAATTCAGAACGGTGAGAATCCACAGCTTGTCCGCAAACGGCTGGAGTCTTTTACACTCACACATCGTCAGGACGCACCGTCTCCACTGGCAAAGGAGGGATTGGATGAGTCGGCGCAGTAAACGGCGTGCGAAACGTGAGACGGCTGACCATCGGGATCGGTGGATGATTACCTATGCCGATCTTATTACGCTGCTGCTGATCTTTTTTGTCATCATGTACGCCATGAGCAATCTGGATACAGGTAAATACGACGTCGTTACCCAATCCCTTCAGAGCACTTTTAACAAATCCAACTCCATACTTGAACTGGGAAATGGACTCGGGGATACTCCCGGTCAAACGATTAGTAAAACACCTTCTGCACAGGTTCAGGGAGAATCGGATAACAAACAGGAGAACCCTGCATCGGATTCGGAAAAAGATACCCCGGATGATACCAACCGTCCGCTTACCGAACGGGAAGAGCAGTTCAGAACGCAGGAGCAGGAGCTGCAGAATCTGTTCAATGTGATTACCCAATATATTGAGGATAATAAACTGGAGAACCAGATTTATGTTGCGGACAAGCCGCAAGGCATCTCCATTACGCTCAGTGACCGATTTCTGTTTGACCAGGGACAGGCTGCACTGAAAAAGGATGCCGCACCTACACTCAGCAAACTTGCCAGCTTGTTTCGTAATCTTCAAATGGTCGTCAGCATCGAGGGGCATACAGACAATGTTCCGATTGGAGCGAACTCGCCCTACAAGGATAACTGGGAGTTGTCTGGTGAACGTGCGTTATCCATCCTGCGGTTTTTTCTGGATAAAGAAAAACTTGATCCAGACCACTTCCAATATGCGGGATACGCAGATACTCGTCCAACCGGAGATAACAAAACTCCTGCCGGAAGGCAGAAAAACCGCCGCGTTGAAATTACCGTTCTTCGCCAGCTGCAACCTTAGTTGACGACTGAATGTGATGCCTTCTAATAAATGGAGCTTGTCTGTTCCGTTATGATGGAACCACTCATGCAGCTTCAGGAATGCGCTGCCTGCATTATGACATGGTGGTATACTTTCGAATCTGTAGAGACTAGAAACAGCAAAAAGCACGTTCTGCGGTATGTTCATCTACCTGACAGACGTGCTTTTTTGATTTTATTTTTACCTACATTACCTATTCCTCTTTTACCTACATCATCTCATCCTCTATTACCTACATCATCTCATCCTCTAAATTATCTTTCGATCTAATTCTCTCTACTTAAATTCATTCGTCTATTCGTTTATTTATCCACTCATCTATTGATTCTATGCTTGTTCTCGCATCACTACGCATCCATACCTGGCTGATCAGGCCGAAGGATGGCGGAGCCGACAGCCAGCAGTATCACAGCCATTGCACACAGAATGAGCAGAGGAAGTGTAATGTCTGCGAGCGTGCCCCCGGCAGAGATCGTTTCGACGGCCTGAATCGTCCATTTCTGCGGCACAAAGTTCGCCAGCTTCTGCATATATTCCGGCATGATGGACAAGGGCCAGAAACAGCCTCCAATCATACAGGTGGGTACAATAATAAGGGAATTCAGCATACTGGCATTTTTCGTTTCACGGATCAGACCGCTTACTGTGCTTGCAAGCCCCATGGATACCAGCATAAACGCGCCAAGAATCAGAAAGTGAATGCCAAACGGAATTCCTGCATCATAATGCAGCACCCACCTGCTAATCCCCAGCACAAGCACAATCTGGATGACTCCGATAGCAAAACTGCCCAGAAAGTTGCCCAGCGCAATCTCGTAGGATCTGACTGGAGCTGTGTACATCCGGGCCATCGTACGCTGCTTGCGATCCTCCATAATAACAGACACCGCACTGGTTAACAGCCCCATCATAAACATGACTGTAAACCCGGTGACGTTATTCAGCCCTGGCTTGGGATAGAGCCGCAGATGCAATTCTTCCCCTGATATCGTATGCTTGCTCAACTCGTGAAGCAGCTCTTCAAACTTTTTCCCGGTGTCTACCGCTTCAACATTAGAGGAAGACTTTAAGGAAAAGGCACGAACAGCAGATGCGGACTGCGTAAGTCCCTCTGTCAAACCTTCAACAGTAGCCCGAAGTGTATACGAACTTTCACTGACACGCATCTCGATCAGTTCGATATCTGTCTGCTTGCCTTCCAGCAGTGACTGTGTGTAATGAGCTGGAATAACGATGCCCGTGCTGCCTTTTTGCGAAACGATATCCGACCTCACTGCTGCTTCACTATTTACAGCCCTGAAGCTGTATTCTTTGTTCCGGGCAAGCTCCTGGATCAGCCATGATCCCGCAGTACCCTCATCCAGGTTCACATAAGGAACGACAGCACGACTTGCCTGCTCGCTTCCAAAAAGAGCAACCGCACCTGTCACCACGAGACATGGAAGCAGCAGAAAAGCAATAAATCCTCGCTTGCGTCCCAGTGTTCTTCTGATCATCAGCCAAGCGATATGCAGACTATTCATAGCGGTATCCAACCTTTCTGTAGATCACTGCCGCTGCGGCAGCGAGCACTGCACATACCGCTCCAAGCATATAAATGTTGTACATAATTTCGCGTGACGGGGCATCCAGCATCATGCTGAGAAAACTTTGAAGAGCCCAGTGATTCACTGTAAACTCGCTGATTCGCTGGATGACATCTATAGCAATTGGAGTAAATCCACCACTAATAAATGTCATGAAAATAATAATACCCTGCATCAGCGAACTGGCTGAAGCGGCGCTTTTGCTTACAAGTGCCACGATGATGCCCAATGTCATGGATGCCATCGTAATTAACACACAGATCAATACAATCAACCAAAGGTGACGACCCCAATTCACACCAAATAACAGATATGTCATTACAATAATAATGATGGCCTGCATGAAGGCAAGAAGACTGTTACCCGCGATTTTACCAGCAAATATAACCCCACTGTTCATCGGAGCAGCCTGAAGACGAGCAAGTGTTTTTTTGTCTCTTTCCGTATACAAGCTATTAATCGCGGTCATGCCGGAATACAGCATGAACATCGCCAGCATCGCTGCGGCGTAATATTGGGATGCACTATACGACTGGTTAGAATCGCCGGGACTGCTAATCGTTATATTCGATTGTGCAGCCACCCCCGTTTCAGCCCCTGCATCTGTGTTCAAGATCATCTCAGGCCCGAGAACCTTTGCAACCGCCGCCTGTCGGTTTAACTCATCCGTAAACCGGGTGAACAATGTCTGTCCTACCACATTCAGTGTGGCGTCTTTGCCCAGTATCCATTGCAGCGTGGTCTGTTCTCCCGCCATCCATTGCCGCACCATATCGGACGTAAGGATAACCGCAAAATCAAGGTTGCCTTCTTTTAAAGCGTGTACCGCTTCGTCCTGAGAAGACATAGGCTGAACCGTCAGCATCTTGGCTACCGAAGGAGCCACCACGAATGCTTCCAGTGCTTCACCCACAGGAGAGTCAGCAGCTTCAGCTGTTTCGACCACTCCCACACGCAACTGACCCGGTACAGCTGCCTTACCAGTTCCCATGGCACTGGATAGGGCAGTTCCTAATATAAAAATTAACAATAAGGGCAAAAGAAAAAGATTCAGCACAACGGAACGAATTTTCAGTATGCGCCTTAATTCAAACAAGCAAATATGCCATACTCTCATTCCACGTCCCCCTAATCTCGCAGCGTGCGCCCGGTCAGATTAAGGAACAATGTTTCCAGATCAGGCTCTTCGACTCGCAGTGAATGAATGGACACCTCATGTTTACTGCAAATGAACAGCATATCCTGCAGCGCGAGCTGCGCAGAAGGCAGGATAATGGTCAGTGTATCTCCACTCACTTCAACCGCCCGGACACGCGGGTGAAGCTTTAGCTCCTCCACAACACCGGCATTGATGCCAGAGGTGGTGAGCACTATTTTTTCCTCCGATGCAACACGTTCTCTCAGCTCACCCTCGGTTCCGCAAGCAATGATTCTCCCTTGATCCATAATAGCCACCCGATCACTAATCGCCGCAACTTCCTCCATATAATGACTGGTGTAAATAATTGTCGAGCCCATCTTGTTCAGCGTTCGAACCGATTCAAGAATGTGATTGCGGGACTGCGGATCAATGCCGACTGTCGGTTCATCCATAATAATCAGATCGGGATGATGGCTGAGAGCACATGCAATGTTTAACCTTCGTTTCATTCCTCCTGAAAAGGTGGACGGGGCTTCCTTGGCTTTATCCTGCAATCCGACAAACTCAAGGGACTCCTGCACTCTCTCTTTAAGCATTTTCCCTCGCAATCCATACAGCCGTGCAAAAAAAGTAACATTATCCGCAGCACTCATCGTTTCGTATAACGCCAAATCCTGTGGCACAAGCCCGATTTTGCGCTTTGCATCCAGCGGCCGCTCCTTCACGGATATACCATCCAGCCTGATCTCTCCCTGATCCATGCTCAGGAGACCGGCAATCATACTGATCGTTGTACTTTTACCCGCTCCATTGGGACCGAGCAGTCCAAAGATTTCTCCCCGGCCTACATCCAGATTGAGGTGATCTACTGACAGCTTGCTGCCGTACCGCTTCACAACATGATCGATTTCCAGTATGTTCATTGTTATACGCCCCTTATCGGTTTGAGCTTTTGCCACGAACTTTCGTATTTCCAGTATAATAAATTGTTTACTTTTCTGAAGGTACACAAAGTCATGAGTAAAGGTGACTTAAGTCACCTCCTGTATCGGAGATGGCCCGTGCTATAATCAAGGATGCAGTATCAACATAAATAATTTTTACTATATAGGTTGAACTAAAGATTTTACACAATCCACTCCGATGACAGAACAACCTTCCAATCTCATCATCATACAAAGGATGTCAATTACATATGCCGATGCGGTTTCTTCAATATGGTTTATTACTTGTGCCAGCTGTGCTGTACAGTCTGATGCTGCCCGTAGAAAGCGAGGCGCTGTATACCTTCTATATTCTCATTGCTGTAGGACTGGCGGTTGCCCACCGCTTCACTCGTTCAGGTGCATCGCAGGCGCTTTTATTTCTGGCAGAAATATTGTGGGGCTGCTATCTGATTGCTTTATACGGCCCTTTCATGTTATCCACCGGCTTATCAACGCTCTATGTATACATGTACCGACTCAATGGTTCTATGCGATGGATGATGTTAACCATACAGGTCACTGCCATTAATCTTGCATTATATGGGCATTATTCATCTTCAACAGGGCTGATGTGGAAAGCTGCGGAGCTTCAGGCTTGGGACTGGTTCTCGGAATCAACACAGGTGAGCCTTGCTGTGAATTTGCTCCTGATCATGACCACTGCGCTGTGCTGGCAGGGAGCCAGCACATCTGCGAGCAGAGGACAACTGGAGCATGTGTATGACGAGCTGCGGAATAAACACTATGAGCTGCAGGAGGCACGCGCGCAATTACTGCTGTTTTCCAAACAACTGGAGGATGCAGCCCAACTCGAAGAACGCACCCGCATATCCAGACAGCTGCATGACGATATAGGTCATCGCCTGATCCGTACCAAAATGATGTCTGAAGCTGCCCTGCTCACACTACCCTTGCATCCAGCACAAGGCCTTGTCATGGTTGAGCAGATTCGGGATCAACTAACGGCCAGCATGGATGATATGCGTAATACGCTGCTGAAACTCAAGCCCGATTCACAACCTTCCGATGCCTACGCGTTAGATCGTCTGCTAGAGGAGGTTGGCCGGGACACCGGTATTAAAACCAATTACGAGATTCGTGGTCAGGCTTACCCCATCTATCCGAGCACACAGATTGTGCTGTACAAAAATGCCAGAGAAGCAATAACGAATGCACTCAGGCACGGAAAAGCCAATGAGATTACATTAAGACTGGTATTCGAACCGCATGAGGTCACGATGATGATCAGTAATGATGGCAGCACTCTCTCGCTTCTACATGCAGAGGGCTCCACCAGTACAGGTCTTGGACACGAAGGCATGCGTCAGCGTACACAGTTCATGGGAGGCACCCTGGAGATTCAAGCCGGCTATCCGTACACTGTAATCACACGCATCCCTGTTTCAAATCAAATGAAGCTACTCTAATCAAGGGATTTAGAAGGGAGCACACTTATGTCTGAGCCAGAGCATGAAAAGAACGTTGACAGCAAGAAGCTGCCACCTGATGCCTCTTCTCGTATTCAGGTGCTGCTTGTGGACGATGATCACTTTATCCGAGAGAGCCTGAAGGTTGTACTCGGTCTGGATACAAGCATTCACATCACAGGCACAGCCTCCAACGGGAAAGAAGCACTTGATCAACTTAATTCTGGAACGCCCGCAGACGTGATACTCATGGATATTCGAATGCCCGAATGTGATGGAGTCGAAGGCACACGTCTGATCAAATCCCGTTTTCCCGACGTTCAGGTGCTGATGCTGACAACCTTTGATGATGATGAATATATTATTCAGGCTTTGCAGAACGGAGCAAGCGGATATTTGCTGAAAAATGTACCTCCTGCCCGTATCATTCAAGGGATCGCAGCGGTATACCGAGGAGATATGCTGATTCATCCCGATATTGCTCGCAAACTTGCGGGACTCCTTCGTGCACCGGCTTCTGCACCCGCACATGAACCTCTCGAAACCTATGGTCTTACTCGGGCAGAGCTGTCTGTTGCTGAAGCAATATCCGAGGGTCTATCCAACAAAGAAATTGCCGCCAAGCTGTTCCTGAGTGAAGGCACCGTCAAAAACTACGTAACAGACATTCTGGGCAAGCTGCACCTGCGTGATCGTACTCAAATCGCCATTTTTATGTTAAAAAAATAGCCAAATCAAAAAGGCAGCTCTCCACGCCAATCCTGGCGGAGGGAGCTGCCTTTTTGATTACATTTCAACAGAACCTTTGTCGCTCACTACAGGAGCTGATGGCAGGGCAAGAGGGGCCTCATCCATACGCCGCTCTTTCCGGCGTGTGAACAGCTTGAGCGTCAATACCTGAAGCAGCGTCACTGGACGCGGCTGCACGGCCCATGCCTCATGATTATCCGGTGCCATAACGACTCCAAGCTGGTGATGCTCGCCTTCGTAGATGGCGCGCTGCATAAACTTGCTCTCTCCTTGATGGTTCCGTACCTCCAGCTTGCAGAAGGCCGAATTCATACGCAAGGCCCGGTGCAGCTCTTCCGGTGAATGAACAAGCATGCCATTCACCTTGTACAGCGTCTCCCCTGCTTCGATGCCAAGTTCAGCAGCCGGACTGTTCGGGATTACACTCAGAACCTTGAGTCCATGCTGTGGATGCACAAATGCCGGACTGAGATGCTGCTCCTCCAGCGCGCTATACCATACCAGAAGCTCATGCCCGGCAAAAGCCACCAGCGCAGCAACTACGGTCAACGGCGGCCACCACACGGCAAGCAAACTGAACACGAGCAGGGTCATGCTGTATAACAACAAACGCTTTGCTGTAAGCTTCATTTTACGTCCTGGCAGCATGCTTTGTGTATTATCACTCAGTCCTAGCAGGATGGGAAGTGCAATCAACGTGTAACCTTGCCCCGCTTGAAACAGCGGAGTCCACGGAAGGGCTGCACCGCCTCCATTGGTGGGAACAAGGATCAGCAGCGGAAGTGCCCAGAAAAGCTGCATCTGATATCCGCCTACCAATTTGCCTCGTTTGCCCTCCATCAGAAACGGGGAAGCCATAGACACCCCCTGCATGCGGGCGAACGCTGCTTCGCAAATGTGCAATAACGCAGCCAGCACAAGCAGCGCAGGCATGTCCAGTCCACGCACAGTCTCTACAACCTGCCCAAGCATACCGGTAGGCTGCCAGCCAGAAGCCATATTGAATGCAAATTGAAGTATACCAAGCGCGCCCGCCGCATATGCAAAGCACAGGTAACGTATACGAATAAGAGCTAATACTAACGCTGCAACCCATATACTGATCAGACTGCCCAAGGTCAGGTGAGCGCCGAGGAACAGAAACACAATGGATACCGCGACGCCAATGACAATACCTCCAAGTACAGCTCGAATCGTCTGAGTAATCGAGCTCTGCATACGAACAAGGAATAGTTTACGCTCCTGGAGCAACTGACGATGGTACATCAAGGCAATCATAATGATTGCGATATAATAAAACGGCTGAATCAACAACTGTAACAATGCTTCCCCTAAAGCAGTTAACCACGGCCATACCCATTCCATTGTGGCATTCACTCCTCTCCTTCAGCCGGTTCAGAAAAAAAGAAGGCTGAAATTCAGCCTTCTCTATGGCTTCGACACAGCGGACGAAATATCCTTCGAGACATTTTCGATCGCGCGTTTCAGCTGTGCATCATATTGAGGATTAGCAATCCGTTCGATCAGAGATGCTTCCAGCGATTCAGCCGTTTTTTCATCAATCTGACCTGTAACCTGGATGCCTTTTTTCTTCTGGAATGCCTTGACTGCTTCTTCCGTCTTCTGATCGTAATATCCATCTACACGATCCGGCTTGAAGTCAAGTCCTCTCAGCATCGTCTGCGCGCTTTTCACATCCGTGCTATTGCTGTCATATTTCAGCGGCAGCTTTTCTTTATTAATCGGAGCAACCGAGAAATAGTCCGGCTGATTTACGGCAATATCCGGTTTAATGCCTTTTTCATGAATCCAGTCTCCGTTAGGCGTCAGCCACTTGGCAATGGTAATTTTCAGCAAGCTGCCGTCACCCATCTGTTTATCGTAGCTGGTCTGTACGGTTCCTTTACCAAACGAGTTCTCACCCACCAGCGTAGCACCTGCCGACTGCTGCAGAGCTCCTGCCAGAATCTCGGATGCACTTGCGCTGCCCTTATTCATCAATACCGTAATTGGATACGGTTTGGCTGAACCATTTGACTTGCTTTGTTCCTTCTTGCCATTTTTATCTTCCACCTGAACGATGACTTTGCCCTTAGGTACGAACTGCTCCGCGATATCAATAACGACTTGCAGCACACCGCCCGGGTCATTCCGTACATCAATAATCAGGCCTTTCATATTCTGCTTCTCCAGCTTGGCCAGCTCTTCCTTGAAGCGCTCACCTGTATTCATTGAAAACTGGGTGATGTTAATGACACCAATGCCGCCGTCCTCCATATGGGCATAGACGGTTTCCAGATCAATATCATCACGTACAATCGTGAATTCAATCGGCTCTGTGGATCCGGCCCGTTTCACCTGTACTTTGGCTTCACTGCCTTTAGGTCCTCTGATCTTGTTAACGGCTTTGTTTAATTCAAGCCCTTGAAGAGATTCCCCGTTAACAGACAAAATGATGTCCTTCGCACGTATACCCGCTTTTTCAGCTGGTGAGCCTTTGATCGGGGATACAACAACAACATAACCATCCTTCGAGGAAACCTCTGCGCCGATTCCTGTAAATGAGCCTTCAATCGACTCTTCGAATTGGGCCGCCGTTTCCTGGGCCATGTAGTTGGAGTACGGGTCACCAAGTGATTCCATCATGCCATTGATCGCACCATCAATCAGCTTGGTACGATCCACTTCTTTATAATAGTTTCTGGAGATCAAATCCATCGCGGTTTCAATCTTCTTCATATCGTTCTTCTGCTGTGAACTTCCGGTAACACTCGCCAGAAGTCCTTCGCCTGGTGCAGCCTGACTTGTAATCCCCGGATAAGTCATTAACACCAGCGTTAAGAGACTTCCGCCAAGCAGACCCAGTATTACGAACAGCAGTGCCGATCTTTTCTTCATCATCCGTTTGTCACCGCCTTTTGTTTTGAAGCTCCTCCGATTCGCACGATCCGAATCATTCCCTGAACATGCCAGCTTAGTATATGTCTAGCTTGTACGGATTATGTTTTTTCCATTCGGGCATTAAAAATTTTATGCACTTTATCAAAGAGTTCAACATGAATACACTCGTCAATGATTTAACGATTACACAGTCATCAATGTGACCATTCTACAGGTAATTCATCGGGTTCACAGCCGTTCCATTATCACGCACTTCAAAGTGCAAGTGTGGCCCGGTAGAGTTGCCTGTATTACCAGACTCGGCAATGACATCTCCTTTGTTTACTGTATCCCCTTTGCTGACCTTCAGACCACCCTCACGCAAGTGTCCATATAATGTCCACAGTCCGCTACCATGGTCAATGATAACCGCATATCCATATCCACTATACCATTCAGCCATAATGACGATTCCGCCGGCGGCGGCATGAACCGAGGTTCCTACTGGAACCGCGAAGTCGACACCATTATGCATTTTACCAACTTCCCCGGTAATCGGGTGAACCCGAGGACCAAATGGCGAAGATATACGTCCACCAGATACTGGTTTTGCGAAGATGCCGCTGCCTGCGGAATAGGTCACTGCACTGTCGCTGCTTGTACTTACACGGGTCGGCGTCTTCGCCGCTGCTTTGGCTCTTGCCGCAGCTTCAGCCCGAGCTTTGGCTGCTGCTGCAGCCTGCTGCTCACGTAATTTATTTTTTTCCTGCAACAGAGCAGACCGCTTGCTGGCAATCTGCATTAACACATCTTCCTGCTCTTGTGTCAACTCTTCGGATTCTTCAATTTTAGCATCATAAGAAGCCAGAAGCACCTGCTTTTCCTTCTCCTTCTCGTTCAGCTGTGATTTCCGCTGCTTCTTTTGCGCATACAGACTTTTGGCTTCGGCATACTGCCGGTCCAGGTCTGCCTTTTTCTCCACAACCAGCTGCTTGTCTGCTTTGTGCTCGTCCAGCAGATGCTGATCCTGGTCTACAATCGTTTTGAGTGAATCAGCACGGGTCAGAAAGTCGGTGAAGCTGGTGGAGGACAACAGGACATCCAGATAGGATACCGCACCGTCTGTATACATCAGGCGTACACGTGATTCCAGCAGCTTTTCTCTTGCCACAATGCGCTCTTCTGCGGCCTGCAGATCTTTTTTCGTTGTACGAAGGTCCTCCTCCGTATTTTCAATCTGCAGCGATACACTCGCCAGCTCATCACTAACGACATTGATCTGCTCCAATACGACCTTCAGATACGCATTGGTTTTATTCTTATAATGCTGTGCTTCCTTTTTGTTGGCAGCAGCTTTCTTCTGCTCCTGCTTGGCAGTGGCTGCCTTGCTCTCCAGCTGCTGAATCTGCTGATCAATATCGCTGATGCTGTTCTTGGCATATCCGTCAGAAGGTTGAAACGTCATACCGGCCAGTAACATAAAGGCCAGCAGCGAAGCGGTTTTTTTCAAAATGATAATCCCCCATCCTATGAATTCACAAGAAAGCAATCTGCACAGATGGTGAACAGCATGTTCCTTTGCTTTCTTTCATTGCATGTTCCTTTGAACATTTTGAACGTTGCGTCTTTTCTACATATCGTCAAACAGCGCCCAATAATGAACCTGTTCTGCTATTCTTTTTCGACAATTGCTGCGCAATGCAGCTTACACATTGAGCGACTTGCGGATGGACAGCGTACTGCCCAGAATACCAACCAATACACCAAGCCCGATCAGAAGCGTTCCCATCAGCGGCCAAATCTCACTGAGCGGAACCAGATTAAGCATCTGCATAAAGACATCCTGACCAATAGTCGCCATCAGGCGGCTGTATCCGAAGAAGAGCACACCCACTGTAACAATCGAACCGATAAGTCCAATCAACGCCCCTTCAATAAAGAAAGGCCAGCGAATAAAGGTGTTGGTTGCACCCACCAGCTTCATAATGCCAATCTCCCGGCGGCGTGCGAGAATCGTTACGCGAATCGTATTCGAGATCAGGAACATGGACATGAGACCCAGTCCTCCAACAAAAATAAATCCGATGTTCCGAACAAGCTTCGTAAATTTGAACAGCACTTCAACCGTTTCCTTGCCGTAGTTTACTTTCATAATCGGCTTCTCCGGGTGCTTCTCGTTCAATGCTTCAATCTTCTGTGCTACAAATGTGACCGTCTCCGGTTCAATCACTTTCACTTCAATCGTATCTGGCAGTGGATTGTTATCCACATCAAAGCCGCTTAATACATTATCTGCGCTTGATCCAAGACGTTCGCGGAACTCCTTGAGCCCTTCCTCCTTGGAAACAAAACGAATCTCGCTGACCTCAGGCATCGCGCTGATCTCCTGCTGCAACGTATTACGCAGGTTCTCGTCCACATTCAGCTCCAGAAACGTACTGATTTCCACCTGACTGTCTACCTGATTCGCCATGGAGTTCACGTTGAGCACCAGCAGCATAAACACGCCAAGAATAAACAGAGAGACGATGATCGACATCACGGATGCCACTGACATCCAGCCATTGCGGAATACGTTCTTGAAGCCCTCCCGCAGATGCCGCAAGAGAGTACTAAAATTCATAACCGTATTCCCCTCTCATCTGATCCCGTACAATCTGTCCGCGTTCAATGGCGATAACCCGTTTACGCATCGTATTAACGATGTCCTTGTTGTGCGTAGCCATCACAATTGTCGTTCCCCGGAAATTGATCTCGTCCAGCAGCTGCATAATGCCCCATGACGTCTCCGGATCCAGATTCCCTGTAGGCTCGTCCGCAATAATCACCGAAGGATTGTTGACAATCGCACGTGCGATGGCAATCCGCTGCTGCTCTCCGCCGGAGAGCTGTGAAGGCTCACGATTAGCCTTGCTGCGCAGGCCTACCAGATCGAGCACTTCCATGACCCGTTTCTTGATATGCCGCTTGGGCGCTTCAATAACTTCCATCGCAAAAGCAACATTCTCAAAAGCGGTCATCTTCGGCAGCAAACGGAAATCCTGGAACACTACGCCGATGTTGCGGCGCACGTAAGGAATTTTCCGTGGTTTTAACTTGCCAATATTAAATCCGTTAATGGATATTTGCCCTTTGGTCGGCACTTCTTCTCTGTACATCAGCTTCATAAATGTCGATTTGCCTGCACCGGATGGACCCACGATATAGACAAATTCATTGCGGTCGATCTTCACCGACACCCCTTGTAATGCGTGGGTCCCGTTGGCGTAGGTCTTCCACACGTCCTGCATTTCTATCACATCATCACTTCCTGCTCACATAGTTAGCCATTATGATTTCGACACAATCCCGGCATTTCCTTTAAAAAGACCTGAAATTCATCAGGAAAAATCCACGGTTCCCCTCTTATGCTGGTGAAGCATGGATTCATATGAAGTTTATTGTAACAAATTTGTTACCTATTGAGTACCCGAAAGTTTTCCACCCCTGGATCATATAGATAGATAATGTTACGAATTCCGAAACAACAGAAGCCAAAAGGAGCGTTCGGTTATGAAAAAAATTCATGTTACGGTCATCGTCCTGTTCTCCCTGCTCTTGATCGGCTCCGCGTCCTATGGATTGCTCTATATGTACGTGAATCAGCCCAATTTGCCTAAAGGTGTGAAGGTCGGTGGCTGGGAGATGGATGGCAAACCTCGCAAGGAAGTGCTGACAGAGCTGCGCATACGCATCCAGCAATTGCAGGACTGGCCTGTTACTCTTGAGATCGCTGAGCCAAGCCCGATCACAATGACTCATACCGCAGGCGAACTAGGGGTGAGCTACCACGCAAACAGCTTTGCAAATGCCCTAAAAAAGCTGGAGGAAGGCAACCTGTGGGAGCGCGCATACGCAAGGTATCAGTTTCCCGAAACATTCCCTTTGGATATGACCTATAACGAACCAACACTCAAGCAACTGCTTAGCCCTGCCTGGGAAAAAGAAACCTTCGGTACCCCGGCGGAAGCCGTGCGCCGCATCACCGCAAATGATAAAGTACAGTACATTCCGGAGAAAAGCGTACACCGGATTGATTGGAAAACTCTCTCTACCCTTGTGCAGACGAAGCTGCACCGGGAACTGAGCGATGTACATGAAGGCGCAAAGCCAGATCCCATTCGCATTTCTTTACCTTTATACCTCTTGAAACCCGAGGTTACGATTGATTCATTGAAGCAGGAAGGCATCGACCGCAAAATCATTCAATTCTCCACAAGTCTGGGCAACAGCAGTAAAGGCCGGGTACATAATGTCAGCGCTGCGGCTCAAGCGATTAACGGTATGATTTTGCCGCCCGGAGGTATGTTCGATTATGAGAAAGTCATTCGTAAAGCGGAGAAGGAATATGGCTTTCGGGAGGCTCCGGTCATCGTCAATGGACGACTTACACCGGGAATCGGCGGGGGGATCTGTCAGGTTTCCAGCACCGTTTATAACGCTGCCCTGCTGACAGGGCTGGATATTGTGGAGAGACGCAATCATTCGCTGCCGGTTAAATATATACCGAAGGGACTCGACGCCACCTTTGCGTCAGGAGCAATTAATTTTCGTTTCAAAAACAACACTGAAAAATCATTATTGATTCACGCGAAGGTGCAGGGCGGGCGCATGGTTGTGAAGTTTTTTGGTACATTTCCCGAAAATGTCAGCTATGCGCTGGAGTCCCGTACCATTGAAACGCTGAGCGTGCCCGTAAAATATGTATCCAGCAACGTGCTGCCCGATGGGGCCCAGCAGGTGCTTCAGAATGGACAGCCTGGTTATATTGTCGAGACGGTTCGCACCAAAAAAATTGATGGCAAGGTAGTCGAGTCCAAAACGATCTCACGCGATACTTACAAGGCACAGAGCCGCCTGATTGCACGCTCAGGTCACATCAGCATGCCTGATCCGAAGCAGCCATCTATAGTGGAGGACGGCATCCGTGAAAGTAATCAGCCTTAAACTCAGTTGTACTACAAGTAGAACGAGAGAACTTAACACTTGGCACTCCGAGGTCAGAGTAACTCCGGTGGTGGCCGCTAACGATTCCCAGAAGCCTTATTCCGTGCAAATTGGGTCGTTTGAAAATGTAACGATTCGTAGAAACGCTATTTCGATGGAAGTCGTGCAGAAGTGGAGGAAATGGCATCATTTTGACAAAATAGCGTCTTGTGAAATCGTTAGAATTTCAGGATGGTCTAATTCGTGTAAATAACGTTTCCTGGAATCGTTAGCGGCGAGGTCAGCAACCGCACTGCGTGCAGCTCCCAGCAAGCAGTGCCCTGCTTCATGTCGAGGGTGGTCAGCCTAGACGGAGTTTAGTTCTAGCCTGGTTGGAGTCAGGTCAAAGTGTGTGCAGAAGGAGGTTACCAGCGGAGCTGCTGCTACAACCATTCCCATCACCCATCCAGCTCACAGGAAAAACCATTCCAATACGTAGCTATATCAGGTACACATTCAAAAAGACACATTCTCATGCACTTTACAGCATACATGAGAATGTGTCTTCTCAGGATCTATGTTAATTTGTAATACATGCCTTAAAATTTGCACTGAAGAGAATAGTCCGTGTCTGAAAACGCTGAAGGCGTTGAATTTTCGTTCCCATCTAGTACGTTTCCCGCAGGCATGCCGGGGCACGTCAACGGAAGGTTACGCAGCAGGAGGCGAAAAGGCGGTAAAAGATGCACTTCAGCGGATTTCAAAACACGCCCTAGTAAAGCTTGAAATGACTCCGTTTAATTTCTTGTTAATGCCCGGCTGTATACTCATGCTGCTCTTCGCCCACAACCATCTTCTCGTTGCCCATGAAGAATGAAGCAAGCAGCGCAAGTGCCGCAGGAATTACAGCCCAGGCAAACAGCTGTACAATGGAGGATGACAGCGCATGTGTAATCGCATCCAGCACGTGAGACGGAATCTGTTGTCTTAGTTCTGGTGATAACAGCGCGTGCGGGTCCGTCAGATCCATTCCGGCAGGCAGACCGCCAGCAGGCGCTCCAGCTGATGCTCCGGCTTCTCCGACAGCACCAGCCATGCTGTCCGTCATTTTACGTGTGAACACCTGGCTCTGCACAATTCCAAAGATCGTAATGCCCATCGTCATCCCGAGTGAACGCAGGAAATTCAGCGTAGAGCTGGCCGCTCCTCTTCTGCGCGGCTCAAATGCATTCATCGCTGCATTGCTCAGCACGGAGAACGATGAGCCGACACCAAGACCAATCATAACCATGTAGACCCGAATGGTCCATAAGGATGAATCCTCATCCAATGTAGTCAACAGGCCCAGACCCAGAACCAACAGTGCCAATGTAGGAATCATAATGTTGCGATACTTGGTTTTGGTCATAAGCACACCGCCCATGGAAGCCGTCACTACAGAGCCCAGCATCATCGGCAGCAGGACAAGCCCGGAGTTGGTCGCTTTGCCGCCGAGTACACCCTGGATGAAAATCGGGATATATACCGATGCCGTAATAAATGCAGCGCCGCTAAACATCGCAATCACATTGCTTGACCAGTACACGCGCTTGCGGAACATGCTGAACGAAATAATCGGCTCCTTCGCTTTGCTCTCTGCATACAGGAAGAGCAGTGCCAGCACGACGAATCCCGCGAATAACCCCAGAATCTGCGGGGAGTCCCAGGCATATGTTTTGCCGCCCAGCTCCAGCCCGAAGATCAGGCAGACCACTGCACCGATCAATGTCACAGCACCCATCCAGTCAATCTGCTGCGACTGGTGCTGATGGGATTCCTTATAGAAAAATGCGATAAACAGGAACGCCACCAAGCCAAGCGGAAGGTTAATGTAGAAGACCCATTCCCAGGTTGCATATTCTGTAATATATGCCCCCAGCAGCGGCCCAAACACACTGGAAAGTCCAAATACCGCACCAAACAATCCACCCAGCTTGCCTCGCGCTTCCGGTGCCACTACATCAAACATAATGGTAAAGGCAATCGGCACCAGTGCTCCTGCACCAATCCCCTGAATCGCTCTGTACATCGTGAGTTCCACGATGGATGTGGCCGTACCGCATAAAGCCGAACCCAGCATAAATACGATGATTCCGAATACAAAAAACTTTTTGCGTCCATACATATCGGACAGCTTGCCAAAGATGGGCATACCCGCCATCTCCGCTACCATATAAGCAGAGGTGACCCAGACAAACTTGTCGAGTCCTCCGAGCTTGCCGACGATATCCCCCATCGCCGTAGCTACAATGGTATTATCCATTGAGGCCATCAATATGCTGAGCAGCAGCCCTGCCAGCACAAATCCAATTTTATTATTACGTGCAGCCATTGTTGTTAATCTCTCCATTCCCGTTCTATATCATATGACTGCATTAGTATATCCGAAAAGCAACAGCAAGCAATCAGTCCAAGGACCGATTGCTTTGTGGTAAAACCTTCTACCTGTGGAGGATAACTCGTTACCAGATATATCGTCATTTAACTCTAGCAGTCTGCCCTCAACCTCTAGCAGGGCAGCATCTAGATTAGCTGGCTATGTCCTACCTTTGCTTCAGGATCAACCGAAAGCTCGCCCGAATACTCTACGATGCGAATATTACAGCCGCGCCCGATATGAACTCGGGTACCCCGAACCGTATCTGCTTCGGTATCCTCGAGCACAATTTCATCCCCTTCGATGAGCTGAGCCCGGAAGGAAGGTGCACCGCCCAAACCAAGTGCTTTCCAGAAGCCGCTCCGTTCCTTGCGCCGAATATCGATACGCTCCCCGCCTACTTCTCTCGCGGAAGAGGCCGTATATAAACGAATCTGCACACTGTCTGCATTAAGCAATCCGCCTACCTTGATATTGCCTTGAACGCTGATTACTTCACCCTGAACATCTCCATCAATCGTTGCCATACCGCCGATATCGATGCGTTCACCATCCACTCTGCCTCGTACATTACATTTTCCGTTCACAGTTAATTCAGGCGTAGACAGGTCACCATCAATCGTGGTCATGCCATCGATCCGAACTCGGGAGCTGTCCAGTGCACCATTGATCGTACACATTCCGTTAACCGTAGTATGTTCAGCACGAGCCGGGCCGTGAACCCCAAGCGTTCCATTCACATCCAGGGACTGAGTGCGCATCTCCCCCTCCACCTTGGCCATTCCGTTAACCGTTGTGCTTTCAGAGGTTAGGGAACCATAGATTTTCAGCGTGCCGTTAACGCTCAAGGAGAAACAATCCAGGTCTCCATCCAGTTTGGCCATACCGTCGATATTAACCCGGTGATAACTACCCCCGGTCGTTTTGCGTGACCCTGTAACATTCAGATCGTTTCTCAAATGACGTTCTTCCATGCATAACTCCCCCTCAGCCCAATTTAAGTTTCAATTCTTCCATAAATGATGCCAGCGGAATGCGCAGTACCACTTTTACCCCTTGATCAAAATAAAGCTCTGCTCCCGCGCCCACCAGCATGAAGGCAGGTACGCCCATCTTGCGAATCAGCAGCAGTTCGCTCGCACGGTCACGGAAGCGATAGTAATGTTCAGACATCACATCAATCAGCAGCATGCCTTCCTGCTGGGTAATGTCTCCGCTCAGCAGCAGCTTCTCAAGCACATACAGCATCATAATCTGTTCCAGGCCATATAATGACTGCTGCCGTCCGGTTTCGTTTAACAAATCCAGTGCAGATAATGAAACAATGTTTCGATCCAGCAGCTGCTGGTCAGACATCTCCACCTCACCGAGTGTTGGCGAGAATACATCAGCCAGTTCATCCAGCGATAATCCGTCTTTCATATGAATGATCTTGTCAATTCGCTGTAAAATCTGTTGTTTCGGAAAGAACGTTTCCTGTCCGGTAAACGAGGACTTCCGAATAAACCATTCCTCGGGAATGAGATTTTTCCGTTTCCAGCGATACAATTGACCATATGAAATGCCTGTCAGATCAAGCAGTTCTTTTTTGGAGATCAAATCATCCGTCATATCCGGACCCCCTTTTCGCAAAGATAGTGTAACAAAACATTGTTACGTTGTAAAACATAATGATTGAATGCGTTTTCGAAAATTTCATTGCGTTCGCTTTATTTTAGATATAACCTTTGATTATAGGCCAATCTTCAATGATGAAAGGGGTTACTTTTTAATGGCACTCATCAAATGTGAATTTTATTCGGACACGCTCGGACTAAGCACCAGTATGCATGTGATTCTGCCTCAGCAAACCCATAGTCAGATCGGCATGCACAATGTCACCGGTTCTGGTCTGCACCCAACCCTGTATTTACTTCACGGTCTGTCTGATGACGACTCCATCTGGCTTCGCCGTACATCGATCGAACGTTATGTTGCCTCTCTTGGCATTGCTGTCGTTATGCCTCAGGTTCACCGCAGCTTCTACACCGATATGGCTGAGGGAGGACGATACTGGACCTTTATCAGCGAGGAATTGCCCGCACTTGCCCGCTCCTTCTTCCCGCTATCACCTCAAAGAGAAGATAACTTTGTTGCAGGACTATCGATGGGCGGTTACGGGGCATTCAAGCTGGCTCTTCGCAAACCGGAACAATACGCTGCTGCCGCAAGCCTCTCAGGCGCTCTGGACATGGCTGCTCATATGAACAACGAAGTACCTTCGGCCTTACAGCGGGCCGAGCTGTTACGTATCTTTGGACCCGAATTTGCCGGTTCGGATAATGATCTGATTCATCTGCTCAAGGAAAGCAAAAACAGTCAGGGCCCACGCCCTCTCCTTTATCAATGCTGCGGAACAGAGGACTTTTTATATGAAGAGAATCAGACATTCCGCAAAGCCTGCTCAGAGACCGATTTCGAGTTAACTTACGAGGAAGAACCAGGCGAGCATGAGTGGGGATATTGGGATATGAAGATTCAGGATGTATTGAAGTGGCTGCCGCTGACTAAACAGTGCTAAAGAACCGCCACAGCCCCGAATTAAGATTCAACAAAACAGGCCTGGGATCAAGCTATATTCCATGAGTTAGTGTCATGTCGTTCTTAACGATGACCATCCTTGGAGGCAGCTCTTCCCGGCCTGTTTTTTATCCGAACCTGTATATTCCTACTATGTTCACCAATCCGATTTTCCCTCTTCCGGCAGCAAAGCTTTAATTCGAAAAGCCATGCGAAGGCGCAGCGTTTCTTCCGGGTCCTTCAGACTGCGGCCAATAATCTCCTCGCATTTTTCCAACCGATAAATGACTGTATTGCGATGAATGTACAGCCTTTTTGCCGTCTCGGCAAGATGACAGTGCGTTTCCAGATAGACAGACAGGGTATGGAGCAGCATCTTGTGGTCCTTGAGCGTTTCATCTTCAAAGCCCTGCATCGTATCCATATAAAATTTCCTCAGATGCTCTTGGGGGATCAGACGCAGAATTTCCGGCACTTCCTTGGGCTGGTATAGCTCTATAAAACGTTTCTTTCCCGTAATGCCTCCGAAATAGAGCGCTTCATTCGCTTCTTTGTAGGACAAAGGAATCTGGGGCAGCGACTGGGCGTAACTGCTGAACCCAAAGGACATGTCCGACTCGTAATATGCTGCAATTTTGCTCTGCAAACGTTCCAACAGCTCAATGAAGAAAGGCCGGATTACCTTCCATTCCTCGGTCAGGCGCATCAGTAAAATGTAGGATTGATCGTAGGTATACACATGGATCGGATAGCGAAACTGAGCCACTTCTCCTTCAAGATACTCAGCGATCTGATCCTGCTCTGCCTTGTACTGCAGAAACGAAGTCGTTCGATCCTTATTGCTCAGCTTGCCGACTGCACAAATATATCGCTGGTCATTAGACAGCCCAAACTCCCGTCCCCGACTGGCAATCTCTTCACTGCCGGAGAATATCCCCCCAATGAAATTCGAAAAAAATTCATTCTGGATGCGGCGACGATTCTGCTTCAGGGCATTGTCCTTCATTAATTCAAACGCAATAACGTTGGTCGCTTGTTCAATGGTCAGGATACTCGAACGTTCAGAGGGCGGCACAAAACCTGTAATACAGAGGTAGTGCAATTGTCTATGCGTATAAACAGGAAACAGCGTTAACGTCTCACCTTTCTCCCCTAACAAGGAAAACGCCGAGAAGGTGGAAGGCGGCACGTAGAAACGCATACCTGCGGATAAAATTTCCTCAAGCTGCAAAGCCGTTCGGGGTGACAAGCCACCAAAGACAGGCTGCAAATAGGGGCCCAGCAGAATGACAGGCAATTTCAGTAAGGAGGACAGCTGATCCAGCAGCTTGGGAACACCCTGGCCGCTCATAATCTGCTGCGTGAACTGTCTGTGCGTTTGTATTGCATGGTGCAGCTGTGCTGTCTGTACATCGAGAATATGATTAAGCGCCTTATTGACAATATCCCCAAGCGAAGGCTCCACGGGCAGCTCCAAAAGAGGCAGATGCAGTTCGTCTGCCAACTGAACGGCTGATTCAGGTATGCTCCCCAGAAATCTTTTGCTTTTGATACCCAGCCCCGCGCATTCCTGACGGCCCATCTCCCGAATCAATTCTAACAAAGCTGGCAGATCATCCTTGAAGTGAAAAGCCGTTGTGATCAACAATTCACTCCTTTTCAGATAAGGAATAATATCAGGAGCATCCATCATATTTACCGTATGAACTTCCCTGTTTAAACCCAGCTCTCCCCCCACAATGGTTGTCCCGTTGAATATGGGCAGCTTTAGCAGGTCGTTTATTTTCATCTTCCCCACCCCTATGGTTAACATGCACAATGAATTGAATGATTCTTCTACATTTTCGTGAATGATTTCTATTATTTTTTATTTTACGATTAATTACACGCAATGCCAAGTCAATTAATATAACATCAATTGGAAAGCTTGCACTGCCGGAATGGGGGTTATTGCATTTGATGATTAAACAATTGAAACCATCTGCCTTATCAGCGCAGATTGAAGACATGGTTGAATGGCTGGCCTCGTACGGATTAGAACAAAGCGGTGGCGTAACCCGTTTACTCTATGGCCAAGCTTGGATTTCAGCTCAGAAGGCAATCCAGGCGAAAATAGAACAGCTCGGACTTACGGCACGTTACGACGATGTTGGCAATTTATTTGGCCGGCTTGCCGGAAAAGATTCCGAAGCCAAGGTTATATTAACCGGCTCTCATATTGATACCGTTACAGGTGGCGGCAAATACGACGGAGCGTTCGGAATTGTTGCTTCACTCCTTGCCGTGGAATATTTGCTGACGCATCACGGTCAGCCACTCAAACCGATTGAGATTGTATCGCTGTGTGAAGAAGAGGGAAGTCGTTTCCCCATGACGTACTGGGGTTCAGGAAATATAACAGGAGTAAAGGATCGGGGTACCGTCCATAACGTCAAAGACGTAAACGGAATATTACTTGAGCAGGCGATGAGGGATGCAGGGTTTGGATCAGGCCTTCATTCACCCCCCAAGCGTACGGACCTCGAATGCTTCATCGAATTACACATCGAGCAAGGCGAAGTGCTTGAACGTGAGGGGAAATCCATCGGGATCGTCAGCCACATCGTCGGGCAGCGCCGCTATAACATTACGGTGTACGGCGAGAGCAATCACGCAGGAACAACACCTATGCAATGGCGCCAGGATGCGATGTTCACCGCCGCCGAAATGATTCGCCTTTTGACGCATCGCGCCAAAGCGGACATGAGTGGACTTGTGGCTACTGTCGGACATATGGAGGTCAAGCCGAATGTAGGTAACGTTATCGCACGCGAGGTTACCTTCAGTCTGGATGTACGCCACAGTGATGCGGATACCATTGAGCAATTTTGCGAGACATGCTTTCGTGAATTCGAGACAATCGCGGCTGAACACGGAACACGAGTCATGTATCATAAATGGATGGATGAACCGCCGGTCGCAATGGATCACACGTTGAACGAGGCGGCTGAAGACATTCTGAGGCGCGAGGGAATCTCTTATAAACGGATGACCAGCGGAGCAGGACACGACTCACAGATCTTCGGAACCTATTGTCCGACAGCTCTGCTGTTTGTACCCAGCCGGGGCGGAATCAGTCATTCCCCCGCTGAATTTACCCACACGGAAGATTTGCAGCGCGGTGTACTCCTGCTCATCGACCTGTTATATAAGCTGGCATATTGAATGAACAATCAGGAGGCGATTACGAGATGACACAGTATCGGGAAATTAATGCACCTTTGAGAACGATTATGACGCCCGGCCCCGTTGAGGTGGACCCTAGAGTTCTTCGAGCCATGAGCACCCCTGTTTTGGGTCAATTTGATCCGGATTTTACCCGCATGATGAATGAAACGATGGAGATGCTGCGGCAAACATTCCAAACGACAAACCAATGGGCTTTCCCCGTAGACGGCACTTCACGTTCAGGCCTGGAAGCCGTGTTATGCAGTCTGATTGAGCCTGGCGACAAAGTGCTTGTACCCATTTTCGGACGTTTCGGACATCTGCTGACCGAAATCGCTGAGAGACAGGGTGCCGAGCTCCACCTGATGGAATGCCCATGGGGACAAGTATTCGACCAGCAAGCGGTGATCGACGAAGTGAAACGGGTTAAGCCGAAAATACTGGCAATCGTGCACGGCGAAACATCCACAGGCTGCATGCAGCCACTAGACCTGATCGGTCCAGCCTGCCGCGAACTTGGTGTCCTCACGGTAGTGGATGCTGTCGCTTCCATTGGAGGTGCCCCGGTCAAAGTGGACGAATGGCAGCTGGATGCCGTTATTGGCGGAACCCAGAAGTGTATCTCTGTTCCTTCCGGCATGGCGCCGGTCACCTACAACGAGCGGGTGGAACGTATTCTGACGAGTCGGAAAAAGGTGGAACGCGGCGTTGCACTGGATAGTGATCGCCGTGATGTCGCACATCCGATCCGCAGCAATTATTTTGATCTCAGTCAGCTGCAGGACTACTGGGGACCGCGCCGTTTGAACCATCACACCGAAGCAACCTCCATGCTCTATGCACTGCGCGAAGGTCTGCGTATCCTGCTTGAGGAAGGACTCGAAGCACGCTTCGCTCGCCACAAACTGCATGAACAGGCGCTAATGGCCGGCATACGCGGTATGGGACTCGAGCTGTTCAACGATGTGGCATGGAAGCTGCCCGTCGTAACCTGTGTAAAAATTCCGGCAGGTGTTGATGGCGAGGCTGTGCGCACCACTCTTCTGCAACAGTTTGGCATCGAGATCGCCAGCTCGTTCGGTCCACTGCATGGGCAAATCTGGCGAATTGGAACGATGGGCTACAGCTGCCGGAAGGAAAATGTACTCTTCGTCCTGGCTGCACTGGAAGCCGTGCTTATTCGGAATCAAGCTCAAATTGTCATCGGGCGCGGCGTGCAGGAAGCTCTGGACGTTTACGAACATGCTGATTGCTCGCATTAAAAATGATAAACTAAGGCGAACTATATCTAAATATGACGAACTAAGTCTAACTATATCTATAAATCTTATTCAGGCCAACCCATAAACTTCCGATGCAGCTTTCCTGCACAAAACTTTTCACTAAGGCCGCTAACGATTCCCAGAAGTCTTATTCAGCGCAAAATGGGTTGTTTGAAAATGTAACGATTCGCAGGAACGCTATCTCGCTGGAAATCATGCAAAAGTGGCGGAAATGGTATCATTTTGGCGAAATAGTGTCTCGTGAAATCGTTAGAATTTCAGGATGGTCTAATTCATGTAAATAACGTTTGCTGGAATCGTTAGCGTGATCAGCCGTAGAGGGAGTGTAGTTCAGGCTCATTGGAGATTGCAGTGGAAAAGATTAGGTCAATCTATATGCACCGCTAATAAACTTTGTAATGGCACAAGCAAGAAGGATTCCGGGAATTACCGGAATCCTTTTGTATCATAGAGCGAATCAACGATTCAGTGAATCTATTAAAAATGGATTCGGTAGTCTGGTAAGCTGGTGACTCCGCAATACAGACGTTTCAACATTTAACTTTGCATTCAGCCGGGCAGAAGTCCTTATACATTTAGATATAATCGATCTTTAATATTCATTTAATACGCAAACATCTTCATATATATGTATTTTTTGATATACTAATTTCTATATGCAGACATTCAGGCTTCTTATAGAGATACATTAATGGTCTGTAATTATATACGCGGAACTTATCAACGAAGCGTTAAACGGAAGGTGACACATGGTTCATACCCACTGGCTGCGCTCCGGACTGGCCGGACTGCAGTGGCTTTTCTTTTTATTTACCAATACAGTCGTTATCCCCATTACCGTTGGAGCTGCATTTTCGCTGCCCCAAGACAACATTCAATTCCTGATCCAATGCTCATTTGTGCTCACAGGGCTGGCATGCGCTGCCCAGGCAGCATTTGGACATAATAGAGCCGTGATGGAAGGCCAGTCAGGATTATGGTGGGGTGTTATTCTGAGTCTTGCCGCTGCCGCTCCCTCACTGGGCATATCACTAACCCAACTGGGAGGCAGTCTGGCTGTCGGAATAATGATCTCGGGCGCGATCACAATTCTCATCGGTTTATGCAATCTGGCTAAGCCATTTTCGAAGCTGTTCACGCCGGGCGTGATGGCTGTGTTCATGTTCCTGCTCGCCTGCAGGTTAAATATCATTTTTCTCGAAGGCATGCTCGGCATTTCGTCAGGTTCATCTGCTGAAAACAAAGTGATTCAGCCGCTCGTCTTTCTTCTGGCTGCAGCTGTAGCCATCTTTGTTGTTGTCCTGTCTGTGAAAGCGCGCCCAGCCATCGGACAGTATGCTTTGTTAATCGGCATCTTGGGTGGATGGGTATTACACTTTTCTATCTTCGGCAGCACAAGCGAGGCATCAAACGTTGGTACTGCGGGAACAGGCTGGTTTCCGCTCGGAGCCCCCTCGGACGGACTGAACGCAGGTGTAGTGACAATTGCCATTATTACCGGTCTGATTAACACCTCGAATACGTTCGGGGCCCTGAAGGGCACCGATCAGCTATATGAACGGGAAACGTCTGGTAAACAATATAAACGATCCTTTACAATAAGTGGTGTACTTGCGTTGATCTCCGGTCTGCTGGGACTGGTGCCCTATGCACCTTACGTCTCATCCATCGGATTTCTCCAGCAGACCCGCATCCGGGATCGCATGCCGCTTGTCATTGGCGGTCTGCTGTTCGCGGCGATCGGGTTGGTTCCAGCCATCACCAATGTGCTGACCACACTTCCGCTCAGTATCGGAAGTGCCGTACTGTTCGTAACATACCTGCGGCTGTTAGGCTCCTCGCTGCAGTATTTCGGACGCATTCATATGAATGCAGCAAACCTGTATCGGACAGCTGCACCGTTATTCACAGGTATTATCGTTATGGGCCTGCCATCTGAAGCTTTCGTTTCACTGCCTCCTTTGTTACGCCCCCTGCTTAGCAACGGGCTATTAGTAGGCATATTACTTGCACTATTGTTAAATCAAGTTCTCTCCAGCTCTCCCCGGAGTATGCTGAGTCCAGGTGTGAATACGAAAGGAGAACAACCATGAGCGTTTATGACGAGAATCAACCCGAGGTTTTGCTGCCACATCCAAATAAAACAGAGCACACTCCCCCGTCTGACCATTGGGGAGCGTATGTAAATGCCGGGTTAAGGCTGCCTGCCATGCAGCCCGGCCCGCTCAGCGGACTGTCTTTTGCCGTGAAGGATGTCTTCGACATCAAGGGTAACACCAGCGGGGCAGGCAACCCGGATTGGCTGCGCACACATCCTCCGGCAGAATCCACCGCTCCGGCACTGCTGGCCTTATTGCAAAGCGGCGCTGCGCTTGAAGGCACAACACAGACGGACGAGTTGATGTACAGCCTGAACGGGGAAAATGCCCACTACGGAACCCCGATCAATCCTGCTGCTCCTGATCGAATCCCGGGCGGATCATCCAGCGGTTCAGCTGTTGCAGCGGCAGCCGGACTGGTTGATTTCGCCATTGGCACCGATACCGGCGGTTCTATACGCATCCCATCTTCCTATTGTGGTCTATATGGCTTTCGTCCGACACACGGAGCTGTTACCACGGAAGGCCTTATCCCGCTCGCCCACAGCTTTGATACCGTTGGCTGGATGAGCCGGGATGTCAACATTCTACTCAAGACAGGTCGTGTCCTGTTAAAAGAAAACCACGCAGCTCCTGAAGACGCAGCAGCACTTCAGACCGATATCAGAAACGACGCACAACACCCGTCTGACCTTGATTTTTCACCCTTCACCCACTATTATATCGCAGCAGAAGCGTGGAACTTGCCAGAAGCAGCAGACCGCTCCCTTCTACTTTCGAGATTGCAGCAGCTTCCGGGTTGGCAGCCGGATCACACGACTACAATACAGCTAACAGAACCCAGCGAAAGCTTGGCAGACTGGTCAGCAGCCTTCCGCGTTCTTCAGGGGCTCGAAATTACGCAAGAACATGGCGAATGGATTTCTAAGGAGCAGCCCACATTCGGCCCAGGTATCGCAGAACGCTTCGCATGGGCCGGGCAACTGGAACAGTCCGCAAGCACTGAAGAAGCGAACCTTCGCGCTCGTGTCAGACAAACACTGGTTGATCTGCTGGGGAAAAACGGATTGCTCGCGATTCCAACAGCACCCGGGCCGGCGCCCCTCCTTGGCCTGAAAGGTTCCGAAGCCGAAGCTTACCGCGCCAAAACGATGCAGCTCTCTTGTATTGCCGGGCTTTCGGGCCTGCCTCAGATTACTGTGCCCGTCCTTCGAACAGATGGACTGCCTATCGGCTTATCATTCATTGGCGGTACACATACAGACCTGAGACTCCTGCAATGGGCAGCCAAGCATTTTACAGAAGAGGTGTGCAGATGAAACTGGTAACGATTGAACACGAAGGCCGGGAGCAGGTTGCTTTCTGGACCGAACGCGGCGTTATCCCGATGACCTGGCTGAATGACCAAGCAGGCACAGACTGGAACACTGAACTTTTCGCCTTACTGCAGCACAACCAGTTCACCGAACTTCGTGACTGGTATGACAATCAGGGTCAGGAGAAACTCTCCTCTCTGCCTTATCTTCCACCGAATGAAACAACCTATCGCGCACTGTATCGCAGACCAGGAAAAATCATTGGGGTTGGCCTGAACTATCGAGAAAAGGCGATCGAGCTCGCTGGACGGGCAGCCGAGGAAGAGCCTGTGATTTTCATTAAACCGGATTCGACATTGATTGGTCCCGGGGAATCGATCCGATTGCCGGGCAAAGCAGGTCAGGTTACGGCCGAAGCTGAGCTCGCCCTGGTCATTGGACAAACATGCAAAAACATTCAGGAAGAGCAGGCCATGAGTGTCGTGGCCGGTTTTACAACGTCTCTTGATATGACCGCCAAGGACATTCACGCACGCAACCCGCGATTCATGCAGCGCGCCAAGAGCTTTGATACCTTCCTGAGTCTTGGCTCCTCCATCTCCACGCCGGACGAATACAGCAATCTGGAGGCTCTTGGGATCAAGACGGTGCACAACGGGCTTGTTGCGCACAGCAATACGGTTAGCAGCATGATCTTTTCTCCTGCCTACTTGATCGCTTTCCTTTCCGATGTAATGACACTGCATGCAGGAGATATCATTTTAACAGGAACTCCAGGTTCAGTCCCTATTCAACCGGGCGATACAACAGGCTGCGAAATTGCAGGACTCATGCAGTTAAACAATGTGGTCGAGGGCTAAATCCGAACATTCACAAGCACCTTTTACAATAAATTACGCTTATAACACCCCCACTCCTCTAAAATAACATCATATGTCATATTTTTTCATGCAAATTCAACAGAAATTTAGATGATAATCTACGTTTTTGTCAATGAATTGTACAAACAAGCTGATAAAATAAGATATATGAAGTTTAGGTAAGGAAATATAACACAAATAAGTTATTATACCTTACATTTTTTTATATCATTCATGGTGTGGATGCAGACTGCCCGAATCACTCGTAACCTCGATATCGTTCAGCCCCTGCATGCCCCATATTAAAGAGGAGTGGGGAAGTTATGTCTACCAATTTAGCAGGACAAGCACTGGAGCAGGCACAGCTGCATGAAGAAATCAGCATGGATGACTCCCTGAAGCCCAAACGTGAGACTGATCGAACGGTGGGCCCCGTACCTTATATGTTCATGTGGATCGGGGATGGTGTAAATCTCGGTAACATGACACTCGGAGCAAGCCTGATCGTTGCTGGAGTTGCTACGCTGAATGTGTTTCAAACATTTGTAGCAGCGATGATTGCCATCGGCATCATTTCCTTGATCTTTGCGATCAATGACCGCTTCGGTTATCGGACAGGCATTCCCTATGTTGTTCAGCTGCGCATGTCCTTTGGCATCAAGGGAGCTATTATCTCCTCCTTCCTTCGCGGTGTACCGGCAATCGTCTGGTACGGCTTCCAGAGCTGGGTCGGAGCAACAGCCCTGAACGAAATCGTCAAGGTGTTCAGTGGTGGCAGCTTCGATAGTATTCCGATCTGTTTCGTATTGCTTCAGGCTGTTCAAATCATCCTGTCCATGTACGGATTCCATGCCATCAAGTGGGTGGAAACCCTCGCTTCCGTTGTAATCATGCTGGCACTGGTTTATGTGTTCGGCATCCTGCTTAACTCCCACAGTGCAGCAATCAGCCAAAACTGGGTGAATGCCAAAGGCACATGGGGACTTCCCTTCTTCGGCTTTATCATGGTATTTCTGGGCAATTATGCGGCCATTTTCCTGAGTGCAGGTGATTATTCCCGCGAGCTGAAAAGCGGCATCAGTGACAAAAAGCGCAGTATGCTCTACTTCTTGCCTATCGTGATCGCCTACGGTTTCGTTCTGACCATCGGAGCAATGATGGCCGCAGCAACGGGGATATCCAATCCGGTCAAAGCCTTCGCTGTCATTGTAGACAACCCGTACATCACCGTATTCGTATCTGCCTTCATCGTCATTGGCGCAGTTGCCGTCAACATGGTCGCTAACATCGTGCCACCCGCTTATGTCATCTCACTGGTTACCAAGCTGAAATACAAAGCGGCAGTTATCATCACCGGCCTGCTTGCACTTTGTTCCTTCCCATGGGTACTTGTCCAGGATTCCTCTGCTCAAGGCTTGAATACGTTCATTCTGATCTACTCTGCCTTCCTTGGCCCGATTGTAGCGATCATGCTGGTTGAATACTACATTTTGCGAAAACAAAAGGTGGATACCGCTGAGCTGTACATGGATAACGGTATATTCAAAGGGTATAACCCCAGCGCTCTGTTAGCGATGGTAATTGGAGCTGGCGCTGCCTTCCTGCTCGTAGATATCGGCTGGATCATCGGATTTATATCAGCAGGCACAGCCTATTTGCTGCTAAGCAAGTTTGCTTTTAAAGGCTCATCCTTCAAAAAAGGAACCATCTACGAGTGAACAGACCTGAATTAGCACAGCAAGACATACAATTCATCAACGATCGAAGAGGAGAGAGGTATATGGAACGTTATGATCTGATCATACGCGGCGGCAGTGTCGTACTGCCTGAAGGTGTCACAAACGTAGATATCGGCGTGAGGGATGGCAAAATTGCAGCGATCGCTGCTGCACTGGAAGGCGAAGCCGCACAGGAATGGGATGCTGCAGGGCATCATGTGCTTCCAGGCATGATTGATGTACATGTGCATTTCAGCGAACCTGGACGCGAGCATTGGGAAGGCTTCACCACCGGTTCAGCGATGATGGCCGCTGGCGGCTGTACCACCTTTTTCGATATGCCGCTTAACGGTATACCCTCGACAGTCACGGAGGAAGCACTGCTGGAAAAAGCACGCATCGGCAATGAAAAGTCACTCGTTGATTTTGGCCTCTGGGGCGGACTCGTGCCTGGCAACGAAGATGACTTGCAGCCCTTAGCCGAATCCGGCGTCATTGGATTCAAAGCCTTCCTGTCAACCACCGGCAATAAAGAATTCGAAGCTGTAGACGATATGACACTGCTGACAGGCATGAAAAAGATTGCGGCTCTCGGCAAAATTCTGGCTCTCCATTCAGAAAGCGCGGCGATCACCAACTGGCTGAAAGCGGAGAAGGAAGCCGCCGGGCTTGTCAGTGCCGATGATTATCTGGAGACACGGCCGATTCTTGCAGAAGTTGAGGCGGTTGAACGCGCACTTTATTATTCAGAAATTACAGGCTGTGCCCTGCATTTTGTGCACATCAGCTCTGCCGCAGCCGTAGCCAGAATCGAAGCAGCCAAAGCACGCGGCATGAACGTGACAGTCGAAACGTGTCCGCATTACCTGCTGTTCAACCATGACAGCCTGCGTGAAAAAGGTACGATTGCCAAATGTGCACCTCCACTGCGGGAAGCAGATGAACAGCAGCGGCTGATCTCCCTTCTGCTAGATGGCCGATTCGATATGCTGTCTTCAGACCATTCACCTTGTCCTTACGAGATGAAGGACCCGAAAGATTATAATCTTTTTCAAGCATGGGGCGGCATTAGCGGCGGACAATTCACACTGCTCTCCGCTCTCGAACTTGCAATTGCACACAACGTCCCACTTGAAAAGGTTGCTGCCTGGACAGCCTCGAATCCGGCAGAACGCTTTGGTCTTGCAGAACGCAAAGGCAGGATCGCTGTTGGCATGGATGCAGACCTTGCCCTAGTACAGCTGCATCAGCCCTTTACTGTAACGGAAGAAAACTACTACGCGAAGCATAAGCAAAGCCTTTATATCGGTCATACCTTTCCGTCCAGCGTGGCCGGCACGATTGTCCGCGGACATGTCGTTGTTCAGGACGGCAGGGTGATCACTTCTACAGCTCCTGAAGGCGGCTGGCAGAAGCCCTGAGATTGCTTGCACATCAACCTGAGATCACATGCACTAAACCTTAGATCACGTACACACAAAAAGAAGCATGTCAGAGAATACTTTTTCTCGAACATGCTTCTTTTTGTATGTTTCTTATCTATTTGAGTCCTGGTCAGGTATTGCTAAATTGTTAACCTCTGTTTTCAATCCACTGTTCCGTTGCTCCGAGCATCTTCTCACTGCGAGCAATTGCCTCTGCCACTTGACCTGAAGCCGTACCACCGTATACATTACGCGCGTTGACTACAGCTTCCGGCTGCAGTACATCGTAGATGCGATCATCAAACAGCGGTGAGAATTGCTTGAATTCATCAATCGTCAGATCAAGCAAATATTTGCCGTTCTGGATACAGTACAACACCGTTTTACCAATCACCTCATGCGCTTGACGGAAAGGCAGGCCTTCACCTACGAGGAAATCAGCGATATCCGTTGCATTCGAGAAGTCCTGGTTCACGGCTTGACGCATGCGATCCTTGTTGACCTTCATTGTAGCGATCATCGGAGCGAACAGCTGAAGCGCTCCTTCCAATGTAGCTACGGTATCAAACATGCCTTCTTTGTCTTCCTGCATATCTTTGTTGTATGCCAGCGGAAGAGATTTCAGCACCGTCAGCAATCCGATCAGGTTGCCGTATACCCGTCCGGTTTTACCACGAACAAGCTCAGGCACGTCCGGATTTTTCTTCTGCGGCATAATACTGCTGCCTGTGCAGAACGCATCATCCAGCTCAACAAAACCAAACTCTGTACTGCTCCACAGCACCAGTTCTTCGCTCAGACGGGACAAGTGAGTCATAATCAGCGAAGCAGCCGCCAGAAACTCCACGATGAAGTCACGGTCACTTACCGCATCCAGACTGTTCTCGTATACACCATCAAAGCCAAGCTGCTCTGCCACAAAATGACGATCAATCGGGAACGTTGTTCCTGCAAGCGCCCCTGCCCCCAGCGGAAGCACATTAATGCGTTTGTAGCTGTCCATCAAACGTTCAGCATCACGTTGGAACATCGATACATAAGCCATCAGGTGATGTGCAAACAGAATTGGCTGTGCACGTTGCAAATGAGTATATCCCGGCACAATCGTATCCAGATTATCCTTGGCTTGTCCGATCAGCGCTTCCTGCAGCGCATGCAGCATGCCAACAAAGCCGACTACACGCTCACGCAGATACAAGTGCATATCCGTTGCGACCTGATCGTTCCGACTGCGGCCTGTATGCAGTTTTCCGCCGACAGGACCAATCGTTTCAATCAGGTTTTTCTCAATGTTCATGTGGATGTCTTCATCGGATACCGAAAACTCCACCTCACCTGCACGGATTTTATGCAGAACGGTGATCAGGCCTTCTTTGATGGTTTCTACATCTTCCGCAGGCAAAATACCGCATTTTCCCAGCATCGTTACATGGGCCAAACTGCCTTGAATATCTTCTTCTGCCAACGCTTTGTCAAAGTTAATCGATGCCGTGTATTCCTCAACCAGATGGTTGGTTTGCTTTGTGAAACGTCCTCCCCACAGCTTGCTCACAGTGAGTATCCCCTTTCGCTCATGGACAAAGCCGCCCCTGCCAGAATGTGCAAGAACGGCCCGCCTTGTCAGTAAAGTAATTATAAGATAGCGTGAACACACGCTATAAATTATTTTTTGTTTTGCTCCACACCGGAATGTACTTTCAAGCGCAGTGCGTTCAGGCGGATAAAGCCTGTTGCATCGCCTTGATCATACGCCTCCGATGGATCAGCCTCCATTGTAGCAATGTCCGGGTTGTACAGGCTGACAGGGCTTTTCACCCCTGCGCCAATGACGTTGCCTTTGTACAGCTTCACACGAACCGTACCGGTTACGTTCTTCTGACTTTCGGTCACCAGCGCTTGCAGTGCCAGACGTTCCGGTGCGAACCAGAAGCCGTTGTATACGAGTGTGCTGTAACGTGTGATCAGGCTGTCACGCAGGTTCATCACTTCACGGTCCATTGTGATGGACTCCATTTTGCGATGTGCTGTGAACAGGATCGTTCCACCTGGTGTTTCGTATACGCCGCGGCTCTTCATGCCGACAAAACGGTTCTCTACCATGTCTACACGGCCGATACCGTGTTTGCCGCCCAGTTCATTCAGCTGCTCCATCACTTGCAGCGGGCTCAGACGCTCGCCGTTGAGGGCAACACAGTTGCCTTGCTCGAACTCCAGCTCCAGATATTCTGCTTGGTCTGGTGCATCCTCAGGTGCGCTGCTCAGCAGGAACATGTCTTTGTTCTCATCCGCGCTTGGATCGAACCAAGGATCTTCCAGCACACCGCTCTCATAGCTGATATGCAGCAGGTTGCGGTCCGTGGAGTAAGGCTTCGCCGCAGAGGCGGTAACCGGGATGCCATGCTTTTCAGCATAAGCAATCATCTCGGCACGTCCCGGGAACTGGTTGCGGAACTCTTCCAGACGCCAAGGCGCAATCACTTGAATATCCGGTGTGAGCGCAGCCGCGTTCAGCTCAAAACGAACCTGGTCATTCCCTTTTCCCGTAGCACCGTGAGCAATGGCTGTAGCACCTTCTGCACGAGCGATATCCACCATACGTTTAGCAATAAGCGGACGTGCGATGCTTGTGCCGAGCAGGTATTGGCCTTCATAGAGGGCACCTGCCTGGAACATAGGGTAGATGAAATCTTTCGCGAACTCGTCGCGCAGATCGTCGATGTATACTTTGGAAGCGCCCGTAGCCAGTGCTTTTTCCTCCAAGCCATCCAGCTCATCCTTCTGACCGATATCCGCTGTAAAAGCGATGATCTCTGCATCATAGGTTTCTTTCAGCCATTTCAGAATTACAGATGTGTCCAGTCCGCCGGAATAGGCGAGTACGATTTTTTCCTTAGCCATGTGATATGGTCCTCCCCAAGATCAGTTACGATATTTCATCTATCATCGCCAAATTGGCGTGTAAAATCAACCCATTATCGCAAACTGCGATTATTCGCTCATCAATGCAGCCATCAATGCCTTCTGTGCATGCAGACGGTTCTCTGCTTGATCAAAGATCAAGGAGTTCGGGCCGTCGATAACTCCTGCGCTCACTTCTTCGCCGCGGTGTGCTGGCAGACAATGCAGGAACATGTAGTCCGGCTTCGCACCTTTCATCAATTCCTCATCGACCTGATAAGCCGCAAATGCCTGCTCCCGAATCTTCTGTTCTTCCTCGAATCCCATGCTTGCCCATACATCAGTGTACACGATATCGGCATCCTTCACCGCATCCTGTGCATTGTACGTTACGAGCACTTCCGATCCGCTCTCCTGCGCGATTGCACATGCCTGCTCAACTACAGAACTGTCGGGCTCATACCCTTCCGGTGTGGCTACCGCAACGTGCATGCCCATTTTCGCTGCACCCAGCATCAAGGAGTGTGCCATGTTGTTGCCATCGCCAACGTAGGCCATCTTCAGACCAGCCAGTTTGCCTTTATGCTCAAGCACCGTCTGGAAATCCGCCAGCACCTGGCACGGATGCGCCGCATCACTCAGGCCGTTAATGACTGGAACATCAGCATGCTCAGCCAGTTCAATCACATTATGATGTCCAAACGTACGGATCATGATGCCGTCAAGGTAACGGGACAGCACTTTTGCTGTATCATGTGTCGTTTCACCGCGCCCCAGCTGAATGTCATTTTTGCTCAGGAACAGCGCGTGTCCGCCGAGTTGGAACATGCCGACTTCAAAGGATACACGTGTACGTGTAGATGATTTTTCAAAAATAAGTCCGATCGTTTTGCCTTTCAGTGGTTGAAACGGAACACCGCTTTTTTGCTTGCCTTTGATCTCAATCGCAAGATCCAGCAGGTAACGAATTTCCTCTGCCGTATAGTCCGTGAATTCGATGAAATCCCGGCCTCTCAAGTCAATCTTCTGTACCTTGTCTGTATGCTGTACTGCCATCTCTTGTATTCCTCCTCATTTCCGGTTCCCTGCACCCGCACGGGCAGAAGTCTCACATCCGCTACGACTTCCGCTGTCTGATCACCACGCGGCTACAGGGATTCTTTCGCTTTAATCTGCGCCGGGGGCCGTAATGGCCCCGGTTCAGTCATTGATTTTCAATAGATCAGGCTTTCGCCGCAACGTGCTCTTCAATCAAGGTTCCCACGAGGGATACCGCTTCATCAATCTCTTCTTTACTTACGTATAGGTTAGGAAGCAAGCGGATCACATTTGGGCCAGCAGAAACAAACAGTATGCCGCGCTTTTGTCCTGCCAGCACAATGTCACCAACCGGCTCTGCGCATTCAATCCCTACCAGCAAGCCCATGCCGCGAACGTCTTTTACGAACGGGATACCCGCCAGGCGGCTGCGTAACGATGTCATGAGATAGTCTCCCATCTCTGCCGCACGCTCTGGCAAGCGATCCTCCAGCATCGTCTCAATGGTTGCAATAACGACGGAAGAAGCCAGCGGAGTACCGCCAAATGTTGTGGCATGGCTGCCCGGTGTAAATGCATCCCGCAGGAAACCTTTACCCAGCATTGCCCCAACAGGGAATCCACTACCGATGCCCTTAGCTACAGTGAACACATCCGGCTCAACACCATAGTGCTCGTGAGCAAACAGCTTGCCTGTACGTCCCATACCTGTTTGCACTTCATCCACGATCATCAGCAAGCCGTGCTCATCACACAGTTTACGCACATGTTTCACAAATTCCGGTTCTACCGGATACACGCCGCCCTCGGCCTGAACCATCTCCAGCATAATCGCTGCGGTCTTCGGTCCAATTGCTGCTTCGAGCGCAGGGATATCATGCAAAGGCACAGTTACAAATCCGGCTGGCAGCGGCAAAAATCCTTCTTTTACTTTATCCTGTCCGGTTGCCGTTAACGTTGCCAGTGTCCGTCCGTGGAACGATTGGGCAAAGGTAATGACTTCGTACCGATCTTCGCCCTTTACCTTCTGCTGATAACGACGAGCCACTTTGATGGCTGCTTCATTCGCTTCAGCACCGCTATTGCAGAAAAATACAGCATCTGCACATGTGTTCGCCGTCAGCAGCGCGGCTGCCTTTTCCTGACCCGGAATCTGGAACAGGTTGGATACGTGCCACAGCTCATCGATCTGAGCTTTCAGCTTCGCGCCGACTTTCTCCGGTGCATGGCCGAGGCTCGTTACAGCAAGTCCACACATGAAATCGAGATAGCGATTCCCCTGATCATCCCATAACCAGCTGCCTTTTCCCTTGACCAAGCTGATTGGATACCGTGCATACGTTTGAAAAAGTGAGCTTTCCGTATGTGCCGCTGCACCTGTTGCTGCTGCGCCTGCGACGGCTGTGCCAGAACCTGCCTGTTCGTTGCCTTTTGCCATGAGCAAATCACTCCTTGTCGATGAGTACATGCCAATTAATTATGAGAAAACCTTTATATACACGAGGCACTTCGATGAAAGAATACCTATTGATTGCTCTTATCCGAGGATTTTTCGATCATACTAATTGAACCAAATACAGTTTACACCAGCCACTCCGATGACAGAACAACCTTCCAATCGCTGTTATCCCCAGATTTTTTTGATTCCCCTTTGTTAGGGGGAAAATCCGGTGATAAAGGCGACCGCTTCGCTTTTTCAGGTTTTTTCTGTCCTCTCCGTTTTAGTGTAAACAAATCGTTCAAGGATGATAAACGAGTGAAAATCCATGATAATGCGAACACTTCGCTTATTCAGGCCTCCTTCGTTAACGTGTAAATTTAACTTTCTCATAAAAAACGTCGTGTACAAATTTTTTTATATTAACTAAAACCTTTAAAATCTGAATCTCGTGTTGCGTCCTACTGCATTCGAATAATTCGGGTACCGATCGTCTCTCCGCCAAGCACTCGGCTCAGAATCTGCGGCTCGCTGCCGTCCACGATAATAACCTCTCTCACATCCCCATGGATGCATGCAATCGCCGCTCGCACCTTAGGGATCATGCCGCCGTAGATTTCGCCAGTCTGGATCATATCCTCGATCTCCTGTACGGATACGGATGGCAGTACCTTTTTCTCGCCGCCAATGGTCTTCATAATGCCTGGTACGTCTGTTACCACGATCATGCGGCTTACGCCGAGATGGGAAGCGACTGCCCCTGCTGCGGTATCTGCGTTAATGTTATAGCGCTGACCGCTGGCATCCACACCTACAGGTGCAATAACAGGCATGTAACCCATGTTTACGATGCCCTGAATAATCTCAGCTTTAACACTCGTCACGTCGCCAACCCAGCCGATTTCAGCGTGGTTTGTTACAGGCTTCGCCTGGATCAGACCGCCGTCTACACCCGACACACCTAATGCCTGCCCCCCTACGCTCTGAATCAAACGTACGATTTGTTTGTTAATGCTGCCTGCCAGCACCATCTCTACAACGTCCAACACAGGCTCGGTCGTTTTGCGCAGGCCATTCACAAATTCCGTTTCGATCCCAAGCTTCGCCAGATTATCCGAGATGGCCGGTCCTCCGCCGTGAACGATAACCGGACCATTTCCTTGAGACTGCAAGTCACGAAGATCTGCAAAAAAGGATTCAGGCAGTGCAGCCAGTGTACTGCCTCCACATTTCATCACAAACATCTGTTTCTCCGTACCTGTCTCCGCTGCAATACTGCCAATTGGCAATGTAGAATTCAAGAGGCAAGGCTCCTTTCGTTGGACGATGATATCAGACTTAACACTTAAAACAATTCTTGGTAGACGAAATGGGCCGTTCCAGATTCGGATCGTTCTTTCGATCGCCGTTGCCTCCAGGTTTTTTAGGATTCCCTTCTCCAAAGGGAAAACCCGGAGACAAATGCGAACGCTCCGCTTCTACAGAATCGATTCCGCCTCTTCCACTACAGTCGTCTATTGTTATTTTTTAAAGTTCAATTCTTATAGATCATTTTTACATCTATGATGGTACGCAGCTTTCCAGAGATCAAGCTGCAAAAGATTCTAGTCAATGTGAATTCAATTCAAGGAATTTTCATTCAATTGGAATGGCATTGAGACAAGCTGATCGAAATAAGATCAAACGATTTATATCCAAGTGGATAGAGTCTCGACATTTAAAATGACATTAAACATTAAAACACATTATTAGAATTAAATATGCAAAAACCACACATACAATTAACTAAGCATTTATTTACGTGCGGTATGCCGCGTTAATGCGTACATAGTCGTACGTCAGGTCGCATCCCCACGCTACTGCGTGGCCTTCGCCGTGATGCAGGTCCACCACAATGCGCACCGTATCGGTCTGCAAGTATGCCAGCGCCGCTTCTTCGTCAAATACTACCGGACGAGACTGTGCAAGCACCGAGATGTCTCCCAGACGGATATCGACCGTATCCGGGTTCACCGGCTGGCCTGCACGGCCCACAGCGGCAATAATCCGCCCCCAGTTGGCGTCAGCACCAAACATGGCGGATTTCACCAGGCTGGAACCGATCACCGTCTTGGCAATCGCTTGAGCAGACTCATCGCTAACCGCACCCGTCACTTCCACTTCAACCAGCTTCGTTGCCCCTTCACCGTCCCGCGCAATGGCTTTGGCCAGCACTTGGCACACATAGGTGAATCCGGCAGCAAACGCATCCCAATCCGGGTGCTCCATCGTGAGCTCTTCATTGCCTGCATAACCACTGGACATCGCTACGAGCATATCATTGGTGCTGGTATCTCCATCTACAGTAATCATGTTGAACGTACGGTTGGTCGCCTGACGCAGCAGGCGCTGCAGTGCTTCTGCCCCGATGACCGCGTCTGAGGTCATAAATGCCAGCATGGTGGCCATATTCGGATGAATCATACCCGAGCCTTTGGCCGCTCCCGCAATTGTTACCGTCTTGCCGCCAACAACGACGGAGACGCAAGCTTCCTTTTTGACCAAATCGGTAGTGAGGATCGCCTGTGAAAATTGTTCTGCCTCGTTCGCTTCCTTGCCCATCTGCTCCGGCAGCGCCTTGATGCCCGAATGCACCGCATCCATCTTCAGCAACTCACCGATAACACCTGTGGAAGCCACAGCTACATCCTCTTCGGCTACTCCCAGCTCACGAGCCGCTGCTGCACGCATCGCATATGCATCGTCTTCGCCCTGTTTGCCTGTGCACGCGTTCGCGTTGCCGCTGTTAACAATCACCGCCTGCAATCGCCCGTTGCTTAGACTTTCGCGAGTGACTTTGAGCGGTGCTGCTTGAAACACATTCGTCGTGTATACCGCCGCAGCTGTCGCAGGAATATCACAGCGAATGGCTCCGATGTCGTTGCGTGATGTTTTTTTCAATCCGCAATGCAGTCCACCCACGGTGAACCCGGCTGGCGTTACAATGGTTCCATTTTCAACTATAGTAAAAGCCTGTTGCTCCACGTTTGTTCCCATATCATATCCCCCGTATGCGTTCAGCCACATGCTGATCAACCGCCTGCTTCAACTGAAACTGCCCAACCTCTACCCATACTGTATGACCGGCAGATGAGACACCGCTTCTTCGTGCTTCCCCATGCGGTGTGCTTACCCGCTGCATGTTGTTATGGATACACTGGTGTCATGTTCAGCCCGAGGTTTTCCTCCCATCCCATCATCAGGTTCATATTTTGAATCGCTTGCCCGGATGCACCCTTCACCAGGTTGTCAATGACTGAAATAATCGTCAAACGCCCTGTGCGCGGGTCCACCGCAAATCCGATATCACAATAGTTCGATCCATATACCTCTTTGGTTGAAGGCCAGATGCCCGGCTCACGCACACGGACGAAAGGTCTGTTTTCATAATATTTACGGTATAAATCAACAAGCTCCCGGTCGCTGTGTTCTCCCGTTAGCTTCGCATACATCGTACTCATAATACCGCGTGTCATGGGCACCAGATGTGTTGTGAATGTCACGGTTACCGGGCTTCCGGTGATGTTACCAAGAACCTGCTCGATCTCAGGGATATGCTGATGTTTATTCAGTTTGTATGCTTTGAAATTCTCATTCATCTCGGCATAATGGTTGGTCAGGCTCGTTCCGCGTCCTGCACCAGATACGCCTGATTTCGCGTCAATGATGATCGTTGATGGATCAATCCAGCCTGCCTCCACCGCGGGAATCAGACCCAGCAGTGTCGCTGTCGGATAACAGCCCGGGTTGGATATAAAATCCTTACCTTTCACTTCATCCCCATACACCTCAGCCATACCGTATACTGCCCGTTCCAGCAGATCAGCCGATGGTGCAGGGTGTTTGTACCAATGCTCGTAGACCGATCCATCCTTCAAACGAAAATCACCGGACAGGTCGATAACCTTCAGCCCGGCTTCCAGCAAGCTTGGTACGAGCTTTGCGCTTACGCCGGACGGGGTCGCAGTGAACACGAGATCTGCACGGGTTGCAATCTCCGCCGGATCAACGCCGTCCAGCGGCCTGCGAATCACGTCCGTTAAATGTGGAAATCCATCTGCGATGGACTCCCCACTGCTGGATGAAGAGATTACCGATGTAATTTCAACCTGCGGGTGATTCTGAAAAAAACGAATCAGTTCCACCCCGCCGTAGCCGGTGGAACCGACGATTGCCACTCTTAATTTGTTATTCACTCTCGCTCCCCCAATCCTGTTGTATGCGCTACTTGTGCCATGTTCATGCCTCACACAGCAATTCCGTCGCTTCTATGCATATTTGTGTATTATTATACGACTCTAGTTATATAAATACAACACTCTATCATCAATTTAACACGGATTTCCAACAAATCCGAACGATATCTTTTTTGCTGTAGGGACGAACAGGGTTTCTTCTGTTAAAATACATAATAGCAGGAAACATTACATACAGAGTCTTGTTCCAAAGTACATCTTGTTATGCGAGGTTATATGGTATTGAACAGACCCTGATAAGTCATTATGAGACACGGAGGACTAAAGTGCATATTGAATCTATCTTACTTGTTATACTCCTGGGCCTGAATATTATTTTTGCGGCGGCCGTTGTATTCTTCGAGCGTAAGGATGCCAGTTCATCCTGGGCATGGCTGCTTGTATTGAACTTTATTCCGGTCTTCGGGTTTATTCTTTATCTTTTGACAGGGCAGAATCTGACGAGATATCGGCTCTTTCAGTGGAAAGAACGTAAAAAGCTCGGTCTGGAGGAACGCATAGCGGGCCAACTGGAGCAGCTGCAGGATAATCGGACTCCCTTTCACAACAAGGCAACCGAGAACAGCCAGGACATGATCTATATGAACCTCAAGCAAAATGGCGCATTGCTCACCGAAGATAATGAGGTGGAGATTCTAACCGACGGTCATGTCAAATTCCAGCGCCTTCTGGATGATATCGAGGCTGCACAGGACCATGTGCATGTGCAGTATTACATCTACCGCGGGGATAGCCTTGGCAAACGCATTCGGGATGCCCTGATCCGCAAAGCACGCGAAGGCGTGAAGGTACGTCTGCTCTATGACGCGCTGGGTTCACGGCGGGTCACGAGTCGCTTTTTCAAAGAGCTGCGGGAAGCCGGTGGACTGGTGGAAGTCTTTTTCCCATCCAAATTCAGTCTGATCAACCTGCGGATGAACTACCGCAACCACCGTAAAATCGTCATTATTGATGGTAATCTTGGTTATACAGGCGGGTTCAACGTTGGTGATGAGTATCTCGGTCTGAATTCGAAATTCGGCTACTGGCGCGATACCCATCTGCGGATACGAGGCAATGCAGTGCATGCGCTGCAAACCCGTTTCCTGCTGGACTGGAACGAAGCCTCCAAGCAGCATGACACACCTTACATCCCTGCTCATTTTCCTCATATTGAGGGCTCAGGCAAAACCGCGATGCAGATTGTTTCCAGCGGACCTGACGCCGAAACGGAGCATATCAAAAACAGTTATCTGAAAATGATCAATAATGCCAAGCATTCGATTATTATTCAAACCCCGTATTTTATCCCGGATGCCAGTGTCTATGAAGCGCTTCGTCTTGCATGCCTGTCAGGCATTGATGTGCGCATTATGATACCGAATAAACCGGATCACGCCTTTGTATATTGGGCCACGTTGTCTTATATCGGAGAGCTGTTAAAAGTAGGGGCCAAAGCGTTCATCTATGATAATGGTTTTATTCACGCCAAAATACTGATCATCGACAGTCTGGTCGCTTCCGTCGGAACTGCCAATATCGACTATCGAAGCTTCCGGTTAAACTTTGAGGTGAATGCCTTCGTATATGATGAAACGATCGCTACCGCGCTTGTACAGACGTTCGAGCATGATCTGCAAGTATCGCGTGAACTCACGTCTGAGGAATATCGGAAGCGCAGTTTGCTCATTCGTTTCAAAGAGGCTATCTCACGTCTGTTGTCTCCGATTCTGTAAACGCGTCGATGAGGGACCTGATTCCCAACGTATGGAAAGAAAACAAAAAGCAGATTCTCCTGCCCGTCATTCGGGTGAAGAGAGAATCTGCTTTTTTGGTGTACCTTTTCCCATGCTATGCCTGCTTCGATTTCATATATGCTCGCCGCGTTTAAAGCCTTCCCCCAGCACCTCTTGAGCATTGCTTATAATGACAAAAGCATCCGGGTCTACAGACCGGATCAAGGCCTTCAGGCGTGGCACTTCACTTTGCCCAACAACCACCATCAGCACCGTACGCTGATCATTCGTATATCCACCTTTCGCCTCCAGCTTGGTTAAACCGCGATCCAGATCAGCCAGAATAACCTTTGTAATCGGTTCTGTCTGGTTCGAGATAATGTACGCTACCTTGGAGTACCCCAGCCCCATCTCGATAGCATCAATCACTTTTCCTGTCACGTACAACCCGATCAATGCGTATAGGGACTGCTCCAGAGACAGCACAAAGGCCGCCATTATAATAACGGTCGCATCCATGATTACCACACATACCGAGTAGCTGAGTCCGCTGTACTTCTGTACAATTCGCGCCAGAATGCTCATGCCCCCGGTTGAACCTCTCCCCCGGTATACAATGCCAATCCCCAGTCCCACGCCGATGCCCCCATATAATGAAGCGAGCAGCGGATTGGTAGTGGGTATCACCCAATGACTCGTCAGATACACAAAGAGAGGCAGCACGATACTCCCGAGGATTGAACGAACGCCGTACTGCTTGCCGATGAGCAGGAAACCTGCAATCAGCAGTGGAATGTTAATAGCCCATTGTGTATATGCCGGTTCCCAGCCGAACCACTCATGCCCCAGAATGGATAACCCGGATACTCCACCGGAAGCGATCTGATTGGGAAGTAAAAATAAATTAAAGGCTACCGCGATCAAAAACGAGCCTACAATAATGAACAGGGTATCGATGACGTTCCGCCACGGCCCGTTCAGGGGAATGGAGGTAGCCAGCCTCTTCTTTCGTTGAGGGTATGAATGTTGTTGCTCTTGCATGATGTCGTGCTCTCCTTTTATATAATTGATCAAAAAAAAGCCCCTGTATACACCAGCATGCGCATGAGCACACGGGTCCATACAGGAACTTAGATTAATCGGCTTCTACTTTAATTTGGCTGCGCAAATAACCGTCGATGAATGCATCGAGGTCGCCGTCCATAACCGCTCCAGTATTTCCTGTCTCTACGCTCGTACGGTGATCCTTTACCATACTATAGGGATGGAATACATAGGAGCGAATCTGGCTTCCCCACGAAATATCCGACTGATCCCCTCGGATTTCGTCCAGTTCTTTTTGCTGCTCTTCAATTTTACGCTCATACAATTTCGAACGAAGCATCGTCATCGCACGCTCACGGTTTTTAATCTGTGAACGTTCGTTCTGACAGGTTACAACAACTCCGGTCGGGATATGTGTAATCCGCACGGCTGAGTCCGTGGTGTTAATGTGTTGTCCACCGGCACCGCTCGCACGATAGGTATCAATCTTGAGGTCCTCGGTACGAATGTCGATCTCAATGGTATCATCAATCTCCGGCACAACATCACAGGATACGAAGGATGTATGTCTGCGGCCTGATGAGTCAAAAGGAGAAATCCGGACCAGACGGTGAACTCCCTTCTCCGCCTTCAGATAACCATAGGCGTTATGTCCCTTGATGGACAAGGTTACGCTTTTGATGCCTGCTTCGTCGCCCGGAAGGTAATCCAGCACCTCAACCTTGAAGCCGCGCTTCTCGGCCCAACGGGTGTACATACGCAGCAGCATCTGTCCCCAGTCTTGTGACTCGGTGCCGCCTGCACCCGGATGAAGCTCCAGAATCGCATTCATTTTGTCATACGGCTGGTTCAGGAGAAGCTGCAGCTCGAACTCTTCAAGCTTGCCTACAATTGCTGCCACGCTGTTACCAATCTCGGCAGCCAGCTCCTCATCGCCTTCTTCATCTGCCAGTTCAGCCATCATTAGCGCATCATCGTAATCCTGCTGCAGCTTGGCGTATTGATCTACAGATCCTTTTACCGCATTCATCTCGGCAATTAAGGCTTGTGCCTTCTCATTGTCATCCCAAAAGTCGGGAGCGGACATTTTCTCTTCGAAGTTCTCAATCATCTCTTGCTTGAGATCTAAGTCAAAGAGACCCCCTAAGGTTTGTTAATTTCTTGCCTATTTCACGCAGGTCCTGCTTCACGCTTGGATCAATCATGTGCAATTCCTCTTTTCATTAAGATAAGCTCCTCGCATTCCGGGAGGTTCAATCAGACCCAGTGTCGAATGCATCTCTTCTTCTTACAGAGCAGCGCCTATACTGTTACCAGCAGGCATGCCAGCCCTATCAAGCGCCATATGATTATTCATATGCACCATTCAAAGATTATGCATCCTTCACTTTATCCTATTGAACCCCCGGCTGCAAGGAGCCGTATAAGTCAAACGATATACATCAGATTATATAATTTGAACTAAAGATTTCACACAGTCCACTTCGATGACAGAATAACCTTCCAATCACTGTTATCCCCAGACAAAAAACTACTCTTGACCGTGGCAGTGTTTGAACTTTTTGCCGCTGCCGCAAGGACAAGGATCGTTACGGCCAATCTGGTCGGAAACTCGCACTGGACGTTTCTCCGCAGGTTCACCGCTTGTCGAGATTTGGCTCTCGTCCACAACCGCTTGACGCTCTTGGTTGCTTTCGATCTGTGCTTTCATCACGTAGGTCGCCACTTCTTCCTGAATCGAAGAGATCATCTCGTGGAACATCTCGAAGCCTTCGAACTGGTACTCACGAAGTGGGTCTGTACCGCCGTATGCACGGAGGTGGATACCTTGACGCAATTGATCCATCGCATCAATGTGGTCCATCCACTTGCTGTCTACTGCGCGAAGCACAACCACTTTCTCGAACTCACGAACCATTTCTTCACCGATACGTTCCTCACGAGCATTGTACTTGTTCTGCACTTTCTCGAACAGATACTCGATGATCTCCTCGGCTTCTTTGCCCCACAGCTCATCTTTGGTAATAGAGCCTTCATCCAGAAGTTTGCTGTTCATGTAGTCAGCAACCTCTTGCAGCTCCCAGTTCTCAGGAATGTCGTCACTACAGTGTGCTTCAACAATGCGCTCAATGGATGGTTTGATCATATCCATAACGATCTGTTTAATATTTTCGGACTCCAGCACCTCACGACGCTGTTTGTAGATGATCTCACGCTGCTGGTTCATAACATCGTCATACTGAAGGACTACTTTACGCACGTCGAAGTTATTGCCCTCAACCCGCTTCTGTGCAGATTCTACAGCACGAGTAATCATGCGGCTTTCGATCGGCTGATCTTCTTCAAAGCCAAGACGCTCCATCATATTCAGCACGTTGTCTGCACCAAAACGTTTCATTAATTCATCGCCCAGCGACAGATAGAACTGTGTAGAACCTGGGTCACCCTGACGGCCCGCACGACCACGCAGCTGGTTATCAATCCGGCGTGATTCGTGACGCTCTGTACCGATGATATGAAGGCCACCAACTTCAGCAACACCTTCACCCAAAATAATATCTGTACCCCGGCCGGCCATGTTCGTTGCAATGGTTACTGCACCCGCTTGACCGGCACCGGAGATAATTTCAGCTTCTTCCGCATGGAACTTCGCGTTCAAGACCTGGTGTCTGATACCACGTCGTTTCAGCATGTCCGACAGACGCTCCGAGTTCTCGATGGATACTGTACCCACCAGAACCGGTTGGTTTTTGCTGTGACGCTCCACGATTTCCTCCACAACCGCTTTGAACTTGCCATCAATGCTTTTATATACGACATCCGCCATATCATTCCGTTTGTTCGGACGGTTGGTTGGAATCTGCAGCACTTCAAGGCCGTAGATTTTCTTGAACTCTTCTTCCTCTGTCTTCGCTGTACCTGTCATGCCCGCAAGCTTACGGTACATCCGGAAGTAGTTCTGGAACGTAATCGTTGCCAGCGTCATGCTCTCGTTCTGAACCTCGATGCCCTCTTTTGCTTCAATCGCCTGGTGCAAGCCATCGCTGTAACGGCGACCAGCCATCAGACGACCTGTGAACTCATCGACGATCATGACTTCTTCATCCGTAACAACATAATCCACGTCACGGCGCATAATCACGTTAGCTTTCAGCGCCTGTACAATGTGGTGGTTCAGCGTCACGTTGGCATGGTCATACAAGTTCTCGATGCCAAAGGCTTTCTCAGCTTTCGCTACGCCGCCCTCTGTCAGCGCTACGGATTTCACTTTGATATCTACTGTAAAATCCTCTTCCGGCACAAGACGTTTCACAAAACGATCCGCTGCATAGTACAGGTCGGTCGATTTTTGAGCTTGTCCGGAAATGATCAGCGGTGTACGCGCCTCATCGACAAGGATGGAGTCCACCTCGTCAATGATACAGAAGAACAATGGACGCTGTACCATTTGCTCTTTGTACAGAACCATATTGTCACGCAGGTAGTCAAAACCGAATTCGTTATTCGTACCGTACGTAATATCACAAGCATATGCATGCTGCTTCAAAGCGTGATCCATGCCGCTGAGGTTAACCCCAACCGTCATGCCGAGGAATTCATAGATTTGCCCCATCTCCTGGCTATCCCGTTGAGCCAAATAGTCATTAACTGTGACTACGTGTACACCTTTGGACATCAATGCATTCAAATATACCGGCAATGTTCCTACCAGCGTTTTACCTTCACCCGTTTTCATCTCGGCAATACGGCCTTCGTGCAGTGCAATCCCGCCCAGCATCTGTACGTCATAGTGACGCTTGCCAAGCACACGGCGTGACGCCTCACGTACGGTTGCAAATGCCTCAGGAAGAAGCTCGTCCGTTGTTTCTCCCTTTTCAATACGGGCACGGAACTCCTCCGTTTTTCCTTTCAACTGCTCATCAGACAAAGCCTGAAATTGCGGTTCCAGTTTATTGATTACATCGACCGTCTTCATCAGACGTTTCACATCACGCTCGTTCATGTCTCCGAAGATCTTTTTGACAAGTCCTAACATGGTATACCCCTTTCGTGCAAAACAGAATAGACCCCCTGCTGCCGCCATGCGGCACCATCCGATGGATTGTTCATCCAATGTCCCCGGGGGGTGACAAACAAAACTAAAATATAGATGAATCAACCCCAGGCTTGCCATGTCTCATGAAGCTGATTCGGTACTCACTTGAGCCTGGTTTTTAATAAAAAAAGTGCCCGCACTCAAGCCTATTGAATCATGTTCATGGTGCTGTGCCTGTCATTGATTATGATTAGCGATCATTCGTTGACAATTCTTCATCAGGACAATGATTCTCTTTGCATAAATTGTAACAGTTTGTAAGGGTCGCCGCAACACGCCGCAGCAGACTTCTTCGAACTTCACTCCCCCAATAAAGAGAGTTTAAGTGCAAAAAATCATAGTCGTTAGCAGAAGTGATAAGAGAACTCATTTATTTCCCGGCAAGCCACAAGGCGCAAGCATCGATTAATGGGAAATATGGAAGTTAACGGAATACTATTCAAACAGCCCAACTTCTACTCTATTAGACGCAACAGTACCCGTAATAGTTTCATCATTTTATTTTCCAGCGCTGTCCATTGTATTAAAGCTGCTACGCACAAAAGAGCCCCATCCCTTAAAGGATGGAAGCTCTTGTTAGGTTCATTTCAGGAAGCATAGTTCCTGCTTATATTCAATAATGGGATGTTCTATTCAATTGAAGCGATGTTATTGCCTGAGCTTAACCTTGCTCGATTAAACCGTACTTGCCATCGTTCCGTTTGTAAACCACGCTTACTTCCTCATTCTCGATGTTGGAGAATACGAAGAAGTTATGACCAACCATGTTCATCTGAAGAATGGCTTCTTCCACGTCCATCGGTTTCAGCATAAAGCGCTTCGTACGTACAACTTCCAGATCATCATCCGTATCCGTGTCCAGCTCGGCTGTAGCTACTGTACCTGACGGATCTTCCACGAAGAGTGTTTTCAGGCTGCCTTCCTGACGGAATTTACGGTTAATTTTCGTTTTGTGTTTGCGAATCTGACGTTCCAGCTTGTCCACAACGGCGTCAATGGATGCATACATATCATCGCTGCCATCCTCCGCACGAAGCACAAAGCCCTTCAAAGGAATCGTCACCTCAACTCTATGCAAGCCTCTTGTCGTGCTCAGTGTAACCGCACCATCAGAGGTAAGGGGTGCATCGAAATACTTCTCGAGTCTACTCAACTTTTTGTCGACATAATCTTTCAAAGCCTCAGTAACCTCGATTTGTTGACCTCGAATACTCAAATTCATAGGGCACTCCTCCTTTATCTTTGCACCTTCATTATACCACGAATGTAAGCGTCATGTAAAAACTCCCGGTGACCGAATAATGACATCTCCTCCAGCCACCTCAGGCAATGTCTGTTTAACGCCATATTTCGTGATTTTTCGCCATTTTCGGGCAAAATCAATTGTTTTGATGGAGTTATTTATCAGGCGCTTGATGATGTATTTAACCGTTTTGGAGCTGGTTTAATCGGTTATGTAAAATGATCTCTCCAAAGGCCCAGAAATTCATTTCTTAGCGTAGACATTGACACCCTTCGAATAGGCTGTTGAAGGAAATTTGAGACGCTCTCCCGCAAGCTAAACTAAACAAAAAAAGACCCCGGATCACCGGAGTCTGATGCTAGCGATAATTCAATTTGGTAACCATCTAACCATATATGTAGGTCGGATTAACCGGATGATTATAATTTGATTACGTTAGCTGCTTGCGGTCCACGTGCGCCTTCGACGATGTCGAATTCTACGGATTGACCTTCTTCCAAAGTTTTGAAGCCTTCGGATTGAATTGCGGAGAAGTGTACGAATACGTCGCCGCCGTCTTCAGTCTCAATGAAACCGTAACCTTTTTCTGCGTTGAACCATTTTACTTTACCTTGCATGCACTAACATTCCCTTCGTCATCAAATGAAGTGAAGCCCTGGCCAAGACCCTAGCCCACAATTCAGATGATATCACCTAATCTTATCCATTGTCAATTGGTAAAGAAAATGTTTTATTGGTATTTTTTTGTAGATTATTGTTGAAATATAAGATTTAACTATTCTGTCTAAGCTTTAACTCAAAGAAGCCCTCTCATTGTGTATAAGAATCAATAGCTCTTGGTTATTTGTCTTGGACTCAGCGATATCGAGATACCTCAACGCCTTAGAAAGATCCAAAACCGACATTTCTCTAGCCAAATGCAACCATAACCTAGCATTCTCCTGATTGCTTTGTAAACTTGCAACAAGCAAATCAATATTCCGTTTTTTCTTTGCCTTAAGGTCAACAAGATTAATATCATAACCATCATGCAATAAATGGATATCACTAGATGTGCGCGGAATATCACCGTAAGAGATCTGTTCATGAATTCTATCAACGTACCTTAAACGAGAAGGGAATAATCTCACGTACCCGACAGGGATAACCTCCACGATTTCTCCAGCAACTGTATTATCATAAATAATGTCAAATACGGCTTCCTGACCACGATCTATTTGATTCTGAACATATGAACGTATTTTAGACTGTTCTGTATCAGGTAAAACATCATCTGAATCTACAATGAAAACCCAGTCATGAGTAACTTGTTCTAAAGAATAGTTGCGTGCTGCGGCAAAGTCGTTAATCCATTCATACTGATACATCCTGATATGAGGATAATCTTGCACATATTGTTTAACAATTTCAATCGTTGCATCCGTTGAACCAGTATCAACAATTACGATCTCATCGACTGAGTTCACTATACTATCAAGGCATCGGGCAATACATCGTTCAGAATCTTTTACAATCATAGCAGCTGAAACTCCTATTTTATTTCCCCCCACTATAAAGTATAGAACATAATACTTTTAATATAGATTATCTTCTTTGAACAACCAGTCTAGCGAGATAGGGATCCTCACTTTTGTAAATTGACATCCCTTGACCTTTTTTATAATATTTTTTTTCAAAATTATACTTTTCCACCAAACATCCTAAGAGATCCTCTGCAATGACAAATCTACGATAATGATTTTGAAAATGCTTATCGATATCTCTGTCTTCAATTGTTCTAAACTCCGCTGCGATAACATCTCCTTTTATCATATTTTTAGAGAGTACCTCCAGCAACTTTTCTTCTGTTTCCTCCGTAATGGAATGTAACAGAAATCTTAGATATACCAATATTTTTCTATTTTTATTCGTGCTACTCTTCCGAAATGATGTGAAATAGTTGGAGAATTCTTCCTTATTACTAATATCAATAGTATGAAAGCTTATTTTATCATTGATTTCAGAAAAATCTTCCTTGATTTTATTATTAAACTTAATTGACTCTTCTGAACGATCAATCCCGATTACTTCATAACCACTTCGAGCAAATGAGAAAGCATCTCTTCCAGATCCACAACCGACATCTAATACTTTTATTTCAGTATCATTAATTAAAGCCTTGACGAATTTACAAAAAGTTGACTCTTCAACCAAATTGAAATTTTTATAAAATTGGTTCCAGTAATCAACATTTTCTTTCTCGCTAAAATTCATATCATTTAATTTTCTCAAAATTAACACCGCCGATACTTTTAATTTTCAATTGCAACACTTTTAAGAGCCTCTTCTATGATCTCCCATGTATTCCAAACAGAATTGGCATCAATACTTTCGAAGAATACAGGAGCTAAACGTTCCCTGTCCAGTCTGTAGTAATCGTCGTTATAACATGAATTCAGCAATTCTGATTCAAGATCGCTTTGGGTTTGTACTTTGGGTCCGGCTGTCCAAAATTCATAAGGTTCTAGGGCAAGTCCTCGTTTTAACCTATATTCTTCAAGATCGCTATTAACAAAAACAGTAGGTTTATTCATAAATAAAAAATCATTATATACTGTTGAGTAGTCAGTAATTAAAACATCTGCGCCATTTAAAATTTCATACAAATCTAATCCAAAAGAATCAAGTGTATTATTGTTAATAAAATGAAGGTTTTTCAATTTTCTTTTTTTTGTTTTACTTGTAACTGAGGTTTCTTCACCATGATGTACTTTTGAAATACACACTAAATTATTCTTCTCAAGAAAATCATCAAATTTCTCATAATCAAAATTGTGTATTTTGAAGCTATCATTCAAATTAATATCTCCTTCTATACGACCAATTCGCTCAAATACATGAAAAGTAGGCATATTAAATATTATTTTTTTTGAGGAAAAATCTTTATTTAATAACTTTTCTATATTCTTTCTACCATCAGTATTTAGCAACATATCATTTCTAGCCATTCCAGTTATTCTATATTTATTCTCTGGTATCGCATAGAAAGAGCTAAAAACTATCATTTGCATACGGGATGCTACGCAAACAAGATCAGCTTTTTTAAAAATTTCAGGATTCCCTCCTGAGTTCTTATCTTCCTTATCCATTAAACCACAAGATTTCAAAATAATCCCTGCATGACCAACCTCAATATTAAAAGTAAATTTAGGAAGATATAAAAATGTAGAAAAACCTGAAACAGTCACAGAACCCCAAAGGGGTATTTTAACAACATTCTCTGTTTTATAAATATCTTTCCCATATATAACCTTAACATTAAATTTGTTTTTAAACTCTAGAGGAATATACTTTATTAATGCTCCAACATTGGAGTCAGCAGCATTAAATTTGTTAAACACCACTGTTTTAGTATATTTTTTCAATTTTATGTGATTCATCAAATCTGGACCGATATACACTCGTTCTATTTTTGTTCCTTCTATTACTACTACTTCACACTCTTTGATACCGTGCTCAGCTAGTAGTCTAATTTCTTTAACATAATTAGAGTTGTAAATAACCATAACTTTAATTTTTGATTTATCATCAAACAGGCCAATTAAATCTTTTGAAAGAGAATCTAATGAAAGAACCTTTTCTATATGAACCCCATATTTCTTCAAAACCTTTAAACTATTTTCATCAATTTCACTAATCATATTCGACAAACAAATAATTTCCTTTTCTTTCATTTGTGACAACAGAAACATATACAATGGAGAATGATTAGCCCTTTCATCATTTCCAATATTCTCATAATTCTGATAATACAAGAATTTATAGTATATATTAAACATTCTTTTAGTATGTTCATCTGTTATGTTAAAAGTTTTAAATTCTTTAACTTTGTTTATACTTAAGTAGGCTAAAGGAATTAAAGCATTAAAATCACCGATTGAAAATCTATATTTTAATTCCTCAATTAATTCTTCTCTCACAAAATTTGATTTAGAATAACCTTCTATAAATTCAAAGTAATCTTCAACTTCTAATAATGAATTTAAGTAATGCAAGACAACAAAGTTATTTTTTTCAAACTGATTGTAAACCAACTTCATTTTTTCCTTATATCTACCCGTATCGTCGAAGCTAGTACATATCCAGTATAAGGTTGAGAATACCGATGATTGATAATGCGATACTAAATTAAACAACTCACTTTGAATTTTATCTCTTTCATTTTTGAAGTTTTCTTCAAAATCCAATGAACAATTTGCTAAATTGGAAATTAGAGCAGCTCTTGCATTCCAATTATTTTTTAATATAAACTTTTTTACTACTTCACTGTTTACCTCTACAGCTAAAGATTCATTTATCGCTCTACTGAAATCTAAACCATTATTGGCTATAAATGTATATTCTTTCCCTACAGCTGTATCGGTCATATAAGTTGTTATGACAGGCAGATGTGAGGCAAGGTATTCATATTGTTTTATAGGGTCACAGTTAATAATTATATTAGTCTCAGCCTTAAAAGGGATAATTCCAGTCTGCATATGCCTCAGATAATATTTTAATTCGCTATGTTTTTTTTCCCCCAAAAAATATAAGTTAGGGAGCGAATTGGATAATAACTCCGTTTTACCAAATCCTAAAATTACAAAAGATATATTAGGGTTCATCGATACCACTTCATTAAATAAATCCATATCAAACCATTCATATATTGCACCTGCGTATACAACTCTAGGTTCTGGAATATTTATCAAATCACTTGGCATGCTCTCTATTGAATAATCTAAAAAGTCAGAATCATTAACTGCATTTCTTGACAAAAATACATTTTTCCTTTTTTCGATACAACTACGTTGTAAATAAAGTGCTGTGGCTGTTGTAGTAATTGCATCAGCGGAATCCATTAATTCTTGTTCCCAAGCGATATCACTCTCATGTCCCCAAAATGAATACTTCAAATCAGAATGATCATCCACACACTCATAAATGTGATAAAACTCACCATTCAAGGATTTAATCGTTTTTATTTGAGAAGGTAAATATGATATGATCACTACTTCTTTATTTTTCGACAGATATTCATCCAACAAATGTTGGATGACTGATAAATAATTATCAATTACGAAATTGTTTTTTTCATCTTGCACTTCTAGAGTACTATAAATCTTAACACCGTCAATTTTTCTTGCTGAATTTATTGAATAGCTAAGAAGATCTAATGAAAGTATATTTTTATCATCTGAAATTAAATTCTTCTTTCTCTCAACATATAGTACTTCGTTTCCAAACTTAGATAGGGACCTTGCAATATGATGAGTCCTCTGATAAACATCTCCCCAAATATTTGAGGATAGTAGAATAAATACTTTTTCCTTGCTTTCTGAAGCTGTCATAAATATATTTTCTAGCGCTTCATCTCCAGCTTGGAACATTCGTTTTAATTCAAGTTTAATGTTAGAGTCATTTAAATATTTATACGCTCTTCCATAATAAAGAGCAGCGTCACTAAAACTACCTATTTTCTCCAAAGCATATGCATAATTGTAATAATAATCTCCATTTGTATCTTCTAACTCGATCGCGTTGGCAAGACAAGAGATTGAAGCATTATATTCATCCACTTTTAAACAGAGAATACCTCTCATATTCCAGTATTCTGCATTATGAATAAGCGATTCTTCGTTCTCAATTATTAAATTATACGCACTTTGAATCTGATCTGTATTTATATAATCCGCAATTTGATCAAGTATATGTTTCATCTCTACCTCCTGATGTTATAAAGTACGATATTCCTAAGGGGTCATTAGATGGCGTGAATACAAATCTTGAGTTTTTTGATCTAAAACACTCGCTATCCGGCCAATTTTCTGATTGATTACATAAAAATCAATCTCATTACTTTTATGCAAATTCTTGTCTAACTCAGTCAACCAAGATAGATATACACTGAGAATTTTAAATCTCACAGCCATATTCATTGAAAGTAATCCGTTACTTAAAGCAGTCCAGATATTCCAATGTAGCACTCTAGATAAATAGACACTTAATAATTCTATTCTTGTTTGAGGGTTGCTTACATATTCAGCAAAAAGATTTTGAACCAAAGTAAACATCTTCCTGAGATATTCAAAATTCTCGACAGGATTTTTATATACAGACTGAGATGACGATTCCGTATTCCCTTCTCTAAACCTGTAGTTATATACAATCGAAGAGAGGTTATATATTTTTTTAGTTTTCAAAAGACATTCGATGGTAAAGGCTTGATCTTCTCCATACTTTAAGGTTTCTGTGAAATTCATTTGTTCCACGACACTCATTTTAAAAAGCTTCCCACAAGTGTAGACCGAATAAAGAATGGCAGGAACTTTATAAACATTTAGTTCCCCTTCAGTTTTAAGTTCTGGATATATATTAAATATGTTCGAAATCGAACTACTACTCTTATCAAACCTTTCATATAATCCAGTTACAATATCAGCATTATGTTCTACTGCTGCATTGCACATTTTTTCTATGGCTTCTAAAGGGAGGGTATCGTCAGAATCCAGAAAGAAAACATAATCTCCTTTTGCTGCTCTTAATCCAGCATTTCTCGCGCTTGAGACCCCTTTATTTGTTTCTTGTTTTATTAACAATATGTTTCTATTAGTAAGAGAATATTGGATTGCAATCTCATATGTTCTATCAGAGGAACAATCATCAATCAGAATCACTTCAATATTTTTGTAGGTTTGGCCTATTATAGATTCTAAACTCTCCTCTATAAATTCCTCTGTATTAAACATAGGTACTATTATCGAAACAAGTGGAGTCTTCTCCTTCATCTATAGTCACATCCTCATTCTTTCAGCTAACTGAAGATTATTTATATTTACTTTTAATTTTGAAACTCTTTCATCTTCAACGCTAATCATTTCTAAATATTTAATAGCTCTGATCGCATCATTCTGTCGAATTGATAGGTTGCAAAGGAGTATTAAAGTGTTATCCTTCTCCTCTTGATAATCAAGGGTGAGTTCCAAAAGGTCTAAAATGTGACTCCACTCGTTTTCTTCATGCAAATGATTGATTAACATATTTATAGTACTTAGCTTATCTTCAATAACCTCTAGATTAGCCTTGACTGTCTGAACCACTATTTCATTCGAAACCAGCAATTTAGTAATTTCTTTTAAAGCTAATGCCCTTTCAACTCCATTTTCAATTCGTAAAAGAAGGAATTTTATCCACTTCGATATATCTCCCCTGAGGTTAAGGGTCTCTTTTATCTGATAAATCCATTCCAGGATCTGATCACTTTTCGCTTCAATTTTCTCCAACCAATACAGGGCCTTCTCATCTTCACCAATGCCATAATAGATGGTCCCCAGATTAAAGTGCGTTGTTGCATCTCCAGGAACTAGTTCATGAGCTTTTGAGAGGAAAGATAAAGCATTTCTGATTTGATCCTGTTCATAGTATGAAATCGCAAGATAATTCAGTAAAGCTGTGACAGGACCATCATAAGTTTTAACAGCCTTTAAAATAAAGTCAGGATTATTTTTCAGTATTGTCTCCAACACTTCAATATTTGTATTCCTGAATAACTGATTAAATTGATCATGTAAAACATCAAAGTTATCAACTTTTTTCGCAAGAATTATAAAATACTTTGTATTCACTATTTCAGGAGTCAATCCGGAGACATAGTTGCCTAGTTGTCTTATTAACGCTTGTCCCTCAGTCGTAATCGCTTCACTTATTGACAAGACATCATATATGTTAAATTCTAAGGCATTCAAAACTGATGTAAGACTCTTTACACTCCAATCATTTATTTGATGACTGGACAGTTCCTTACCACTAATTAAATCAAGCACTACTGAATAATGTCGTGAATTCGGAAGGAACACAGCCAAATTACCGTTTTGTTTCAATAGGTTCTTAGATATTTCTAATGAGTGCTTAATATTATTGGTTGTATTGAGGATAATATAATCAAAAGCTTCTACTTCACAATCATGTAAAGAATCTAAAGTAGTAATAAAACTGTTATTGATGCTATTACTTATTCTTAATGCTCCTAAATTTGTTTCAATTCCATATATTTTGGCATTAGGAAGAGCATTGTGTAGATATAGCAATATTTCACCACACCCACTCCCCACAACAAGTGCACGAGCATCATCAGACTCATCATAGCTTACAAACTCATCTATCATTTCATGATAGTTTGCTATGGGTAAACCATCAAATCCCCATCTCGCTTTAAACTCTCCACTAGAACAGTAATCTTCCTTTTCTTCCAATCCATAATGGTGAACAAAAACATTAGTGCAGACCATCAACCTGTAATTTGCTTCCCTAATTCTCAAACAGTAATCAATCAACATTTCATGTCCAGATAGATCATCGTGAAAAGAACCTGTTATATCTACAACATTTTTTTTAAAAAGTATACAAAACCCTTCTAATGTAATTTTTTGTTTTAGACCAAAGTTTCTATTACATTCCCGCCCATACTGAAGCATTTCTTCCATACTGTGATATTCTACGTTTACTTTCTGAATATCATGAGCTTTATTAGAGACAGGGCCTACCGCTGCAATGTTTTCATTCTGATATAACGACTGAAGCATATAATCTAACCAATACTCTGTTACCAAAGTATCACTATGCATCAGAAGAATATTATTTCCAGATGCTACTTCTATACCTTTATTCCAAACCTGACTCTCAGCTAAAATATTCTCGTTGAACAACGTTAGAATATCTGTCTGTTCTGATAGCCACTCTTTTAGCTTGTAGTTGCAAGAGTGCTCCACCACAATCAGTTCATAAGTTCCTTGCTCAGTAAATCTGCGTATATTCTCAATCAAAGCTGCTACATACTCATGATCATGAATTGAAGCATTGATTACAATACTAGTCTTGTACATAGAGGCCTCCCCTTTATTTCTTTACTATCTCAAAGTCTTTTAGCTCCACGTGCAACTAATATATAGACTCAATTTCTGCCAGTCTGTTTACTGATGGCTCATAATCAAAGGAAGCAGCCTTAGTATATTGTTCCTTTGCAAGAGTTGTATTCCCTATAACCTCGTAGTAAACCCCCAGATTATGATGGGCAGCATAACTTCCTGTTCCTTGAATACTTCCTTCTTGATCATTTTCTCCGATCTCCAAAGCCTTCATGTAGTTCATCTCGATTAAACCAAGCAGATGTTCATATTTTGAAGGCTCACTTAAAATGAGTTCCAGCAGATATAGAGCTGACACAAAAAAGAAATCCGGATATTCACATAAGAATTCTTGTTCATTATTAATTACATCTACACCATATTCCAAATTCCCGGAATGCATCATTGAGTAAATATAATTAACAATTAAGGATGGAGCATAGGCTTCGTGTCGAGTAATCATATTGTAACCTTGATGAAGGTAATTAAATGTCTTCTCATATTGCTCAAGTCCACGATATTCCTTGGCAATTTGATAATAAAAATAAGGGTCATTTGGATACTCATTAATCATATCCAGTAACAGTGGAATATTCCGGTCCCCTTTAGTTTGTTGATAATAACCATCATGCTTAATTTCGACATTTAACTTAACTCTAGGATATATGGTGTTTATCTGTTCATGAATAGCTCCACTATATCGGCAACTTGATGGAAAAAAGCGGGTGATAAAACTCTGCTCGTATTCCACACCAGTTTGTCCTTGATACTTATTAACTACCTTAACCTTACCAACAGCTAAAAAAGGTGACAGCATTAATTCTTGAAATGCTTCTGAAGGATTATTAGAGATATATTCATCTGCATCCAAAACCAAACACCAGTCACAACTAGCTTGTTCTAAGGCATAATTACGCGCAGCCGAGAAATCATTAACCCATTCATAATCAAAAACCTTAGCTTGGAATTCTCTAGCAATCTGTTTAGTAGAATCTGTAGATCCAGTGTCTACCACGATAATTTCATCTACATAACTTACAACACTTTCTAAACATCTTCTCAGATGATTTTCTTCATTTTGCACTATCATAGTTAAAGAGATGGAATTATTCATAATTACCTCTTTCAATTAATTGATCGTTAAGAACTGACTGCACGATAATATGAAAAACCATTTACATTTTAGAAAAAATAAATATCTTGATTGACCAAATAAAAAATTACAACAATTCTTGAAAGCAACATTCACCTGTTATATCTATTTATCGGTAATTCACTTCTTTTCTAAGAGCCCAAGATTCAATTTTTATATTGTATTTTCTTCCACTAAACATAATTCCGTGTTTATTCTCTTTATCTCACTAGGCAAATAACCGATAATGGTTTATAGATACAACTTTTTCTTTTAGGAAGGACTATATTTATGAAACCAAAGATCAAAATTTCTCTTTTCCACCTTTCATCCTCAGGTTCGAATAATTATCATTTATTTCACAATACTCCAGAATATTTATTAGAGAAATATGATATTGAATTATTAACAAAACACCAGGTGCTCTACAATTCTTCTATGGACCAAAGTGATGTATACATCACTACACACGGAGAATATGTCTCTGTTTATGACAAAATCAATATTGATCTCTGGCATGGTTTTCCTCTTAAAGGCATGGCTAAAATGGATAAAAATGAAACTGTCCCTGATGAAAGTATCCAAAACCACTGGTCTAAAGTAGACATGATTATGTCTTATTCAACTATGTATAACACTGCTATGAATGCCTGTAATGGAGCCAACATTGCTAAGTATCGTATTACAGGCGTGCCTAGAAATGACGCATTACTATCAAGTAAAAGCAAGGATGAGCTAAAAAAACTGTTCCCGGATATAAGCAAGACTGATCAAGTAATCTTTTTTATGCCGACGTTCCGAAAATCTATAATCAATCCGAACAAAGTAGAAGGTTCAAAGAATTCTGGAAATCTGTTAGGTATATTGGAATACAATAGAGATCAATTACAATCCTTTTTAAAAGCAAACAATCTGAAACTAATTCTCAAACTCCATCCGTTTGAAGAACAGTATTTCCAGAATGAATTGGCTGACATCCGATCGGAACAAATCTTAACTTTAAATGATCAGGACCTGGCTCATTATAATCTTGACCTGTATAACGTTCTTGGAGCAGGAGATATGTTAATTACTGATTATTCTTCAGTGTATATTGACTACCTGTTGTTAAATCGTCCTATCATTTTCACACCTGTTGATCTTGAAGAGTACAAGGAAAACCGTGGATTATTGTTTGAACCTTATGACTTTTGGACACCTGGACCCAAGGTCTATACTCAGCCCGATTTACAAAATGCTATTGAACGTTACATTGCAGACAAAGATTATTATGACAAGGAACGGAATACTCTACTAAATCTGTTCCATTTCTACAAAGATGATCAGTCCTCTAATCGGATATGGACAGAAATTGATCGTTATATTGAAGAGAATCTTGAGATTATTCACAGTAGAAGAGTCCATATGAGAGAGCACAAAGAATTACAAAGCAAAATTAAGCAGACTATCCAACAAATGATTGAGAATGGGTACTTGGCACAAGCAAATGAAGCTATCCAACAATATTTAGTGGATAACCCTGCCGATCCTGACATCTTTGCCATGAACGGCATGCTGCATTTAATGAATGGGGACAGCGCTGAGGCTATTCAGTCATTCCTGAGAGGACACCAGCATTTTCCTTGGGATGAAGACTTACTCTACAACTTGGGATATGTCTATGAAAGTATAGGAGATATTGAGTTGGCTCACTCTTATTACCAACAATCATTAAATCAAAGTCGGAAACCCGAACTCAATACAATCATTAATGAAAAATTGAAAACCTTTAATACTTCGAGGTAAGGGGGTCTCCATTTTGAAAAAAGTCATTACGTATGGAACATTCGATTTACTTCATTATGGTCACATTCTTTTACTACAGCGGGCTAAGACACTCGGGGATTACCTTATAGTAGCTTTGTCTACTGATGAGTTCAATCAATTAAAAGGTAAAAGTGCTTACTTCACATATGATGAGCGAAAGATGATGTTAGAAGCAATTAAATATGTAGATTTGGTTATACCCGAGGAGAATTGGGAGCAAAAAGCAAACGATATATTACGTTGGAATGTAGATGTATTTGTTATGGGAGATGATTGGAAAGGCAAGTTTGATCAATTATCAACGTTATGTGATGTGATCTACCTATCAAGAACTCCAGACATTTCTACTACATCCATTAAAAGCTCGTTACAATCTGCATCTCAATGACTTGTTACAATAACAAAAACGAATGATTTTGAGCCTGTATCTGAACTCGCAATCATTCGTTTTTTTAGTTTACACCGTATAGTTCAATGCTTCAATTTCTTTGTCCAGAAATTCTCTTACAAAAGAAATTTCATCAAAATCAGAAAATTGATTTTTGAAATTTTTCATTAGCCTCAATTTATCCTCTTTAAGTGCCAAGCTAATGAGGGTTTTATAAATATGCCTTTTTCCAGGCTCATCTAGCAACGCTTCATTAAGAAATTCGACTGCATCCTCTATATATTTTTGATTAGCATGATAAACCCCTAAATTTTCGAAACTCATGCCACTCAATCTGTTTCCTGATAACAATGCAGAATAATAGTTCATCGCCAACTCTACATGATTCATGTCATAGAAATAATTGGCCAATTTATTAGTTAAATCATCATTATTGATTTTGTTAACCCATTGATCAAATACTTCAAATTCTTTAAGCAAAAATAGCTGCCTAGACACAGCAAACAGATCATCCGTTGTAATTCTTGAAGGATCGACTGGTTTCATTTGCGAAAAAGCGTCAACCATGGTTTTAGCAGATAACCATACATCTTTATTCTGAATTTTTTTCGCAATTTTATCTAATAAGGAAGTATCGTTCCACATCAATACCCCCGTAATAACTTGCAGGCAAATATGCTCTTCATCATGAGATATCAGAGTCAAGTTATCTATCAGCTCATGCATCCCGTTCAAATTCCGATTCACAAGCGATAGCTTTAATTGATCACCAGGGCTTAGATCCATACTCATTGGAGTTAATGCCTTATAATGATTTACTAGCAACCTATTCCCTAAGAACAACGAAACTTTAAATAACAATAAATAATCCCCGTCAGTTGGAGAAGTGTAAATCTTCTCAAAAAAACGGATAACGGATTCTTCATCTTCATTCTGTAATAACCATTCCATCATTTTAGCTACATATCCAGGGTTCTTATTGTTTTTGTTAAGTTGCTTGGACATCCAATAAATTGCGTTCTGATTGTCATTAAGTCGAAAATACAATCCTATAAGCTGCTGCACAGGAGAATCAAAGCTGTACATCGGATCAATCAACCAAATGTCCTGTTTGCTTTTTGCTCTCTTCTCAGCAATATTAATAGCTTCAATATAACTAAGCCTGGCTTCATCAAAGAAACCTAATGTTTCATAATGGATACCTCTAACCGTGTAATACTCCGGAAATTGGTTATAACGAACGAGGTACTGTTCTGTTAGTTCCCAAGAACGTTTAAGTTGATCTTGACCATAGTAAAGACTAATTAACCCCATAACACAATGAGGATACCAAGCTTCATCTCGTTCTGCACCAGTCATCGCTTTCTCATAACATTCTATGGCCTTAAGCTCATTTTTTGCATAGCGATACTGATTACCTAACGTATACCAATCATAAGAACACAGATCTTGCTCTAACATCATTTGCTCAAAAATACTCATATTCCGTTCATGTTTATTTTTATCTTTGATATGGCTTATCTGATAACCGGTATGATAAATATGAAGATTCAATGTTTTATGAAACAATTCGCCTTTCGACCCTCTGGTTAATTGTTCATGTATTGGGCGTTCAAATGTTATTCCCATATGGTTTGGAAAAAGTCTTGTAACAGGTGATGTCGTAATTTCATCCTCAAATTCTTTCTCACCCGTAAAATTAATAATGGGAAGAGTATACGCCAAATGTGGCACTGGCTCTTCTTGTATTAGAAAATTTATCCAATCCCGATGATCCTCTTGAGATATATATTCATCCGCATCAAGAACAAGAATCCATTTCCCCGTTGCAGGTTGAATAGATTGATTGCGAGCTTTCGAAAAGTCATTGCACCATTTGAAATCATAAATATGATTCGTATACTTTGAAGCTATTTTTTTGGTTTCATCTGTCGAACCAGTATCCACAATGATAATCTCATCGGCGAGATTCTGTATACTACTAAGACAACGTTCAAGTACCTTTTCCTCGTCCTTGACAATCATGCAAACACTCAACAGCGTCATTGCTTCCCAACCTTTATTCAGTTTTTCATATCAAAGAATAAACTATCAGGTGCATAATTTGAACTATATGCATTTTTCTGCACCCGAATAGTTCCCTGTTTATTCAACCAGCTGGCCGCTTCATTTTTGAGTAACGACATTTTATTGATTAAGATCTGGTCATATTCCAAGAGTTGCTTGACCTTGGCTTTATCTGATTCATTAAGCTGGATGCCATCAGCCTTCATGTTATTTACTAAAGATTCTCTTTGATCTACAAAAGATGCCATCTCTTCGTAGTTAATTACATCAAGGCGATGAATAACTTGTAAAGTAAGATCATACAGACAATCTATATATTCTCCTGAGATTGTCATTTGACTGTTCCACCGGTGCTTTTACTAGCAATTTCCCAGGCTTCCCGCAGCTCGATCAGATAGGAAAGTGTCTCTTGTGCCGGTTTAACATCTTTTTTAAGATTAGCTTGAATTAAGCAATAGATCATATACTCATATACTGAGTACAGTGTCTTGGCAACAGGATAATCATAGTTTAATGCAGCGATTAACTCGTGAATAACTGCCTGTCCTTTGCACAGATTCATGTTTGTTTTTTCGAAGTTGGATTCTTCTATGGCAGCAATACCAGATTTCACAAAACGGATAGCACCATCATATAACATTAACAACAGTTGTGCTGGAGACGTTTGAACCTGATTTTGTTGATACTTTTGAAGGGGAGAATTGATCAATTTACTTCACTCCTTAATACTAAAAAATTAGCCCAGCATACTGGATAGACTTGAAGAAGTACTGTTATACTTATTCATTGCCGTTTCCATAGCCGTAAATTGCTTGTAATATTGATTTTCGATTCGAGTTAATCGTGACTGCAAATCGGTAATTTGACGTTCGTAAATAGTTAATTGATTCCCCATTTGGCTTTGAGGTAAAAATGCAGTTGTTAAATCACTACTAATTTTAGATGTTCCTGCTTTTTCCGATAAGCTTTCCAAAGCAGTTGCATTAATTTTCTTAATTCGACTAAACAAACCATCATCGCTGGTCACACTTTTGGTAGAGCTATCCACCTGACTAAACAACGCTGTTACTTGTTCAGGATTGGACTCTAACGCTGTCCGCAACTTATCTTCATCTAGGATAAGTTTTCCTCTTTCACTATAGCTACCTGTTGTAATGCCAATCTGAGTAATGTTCAGCTTGTTGCCTCCGAAATTAAAATCAGAGATCATAGCGGTACGCATATCACTTAAAGTCTTGTTAAGGATGGAATCGTTCTTTAACAACCCGCTTTTGGCTTTACTTTCCCAAAGTTCAATTTCACTGTCTTTCATATCTGCTTTTTGTTCAGTACTCAGAGGTAAATATTTTCTATACCTCTCTTCATTTGTTTTTTGATTCATTAATGCGATCGTTTCATTATAAAAATCAACAAATGCTTTGACTGTATCTACGATTGCATCCGTGTTCTGTGTGACTTCAATTTGATTCGTTTGCCCGGCAGGAGTTACCCCGGACAATGATAATTCTACACCGTTTACAGTAAATCGATTGGAAGCTTGCGTTGTTTCCAATCCGTTAATTATGACTGTAGCATCAACGCCCTTTTTCACTCCGGTTGTTGTGAAATTTGTATTACTTGTAAACAATTCACCAGTCAACTCTATATCTTTATTACCTGTGTCTCTATTCGTTAAAGACAGGCCACCTGTTGCAGAGTTAAATACCGCTGTAACACCGGAATCTTTGTTACTGTTGATTTTCTTCACAAATGATTCAATCGTATCATCTGCTGAGAAATTTATCGTTGCCCCGCCTACTTTCACGCTGGTTTCTGTTCCTGAATATAAATCAGACATCTTGGTGGCTCCGGCTGAGCCTTGATATACAACGTTTGAAGATGTTGCCAAGTTTTTAACACTTACATTCAATACAGAGTTGGTAGCTGCCCCTGTCGCCGTGGCAGTAAGTACGCCTGTTGCTCCTGTGACCAAAGCTTGTTTTGAATCTATATTCTTACTTAAATTCAAATTGGATATTTTTTCATTGAAACTCACCAATTTGGTACTAATTGTACGATAATTATCTCTTTTCCACTCCGTTTGTGTTTTTTGCTGATTAATCTTATCCAACGGGACTCGTTCTGCAGTCATTAACTTTTTTACCATTGCGTCAATATCGAGTCCTGAAGCTAATCCGCTGATTCTCATTCGATCCCCTCCATTTAAGCTTTTCTGTCAATGATTAAACCACTTAACTCCATAAGACTAGCAGCGACATCAAGAAGCTTTTCTTTAGGAATTTCCCTAATGAGCTCCCCTGTTGCTTTATTTTTAATTTTGATCATGATGGCTTTTGTCTCTTCGTGCACTGAAATTTCGAAAGTTTTCTCAGGTCCTTGAAGAGCTCTTGTCGCTATCTCCAACTGATCCATAGCTTGCTCTTGTTCACTTAATGAGTTCAGTCTTTCTCTGGCCATTGTATTGTTCTGAATTAACAATTCAGCTGATTCCTCTGATGTAGTTCTTGTTGAAATTGTTCTATGAGCACCCAGCGTTCCTGTAGTTCCTGAAGTTCCCTGGACTCTATGTTCCACCGCGCTTCCCTCCCGAACCCTTTTTCGAATCTATTGAAGATCATATTATGTATATCGGATAGAATTCTTCCGAAATGAAGAGATAAAAAAAAGAAGCCTTGAAAACAAGGCCTCCCTAATTTGTAAAATTTGAAGATTAACGAAGTACAGACAGAACGCCTTGCGGAGCAGAGTTCGCTTGTGCCAACATGGATTGGGAAGCTTGCAGCAAGATGTTGTTTTTAGACAATTGAACCATTTCTTTAGCCATGTCTGTATCACGTACACGAGACTCAGCAGCAGTCAGGTTCTCAACAGTAGTACCCAAGTTGTTGGAAGTATATTCCAAACGGTTTTGCACAGCACCCAGTTTCGCACGTTCAGTGGAAACACTGTTAATTGCTTTTTCAACATCAGCAAGACTAGTACCTGAACCCAGGCTGCTAAAGTCTGTAGTAGAAATTGTTCCAATTGTGATAGAACCTGTTGCTTTATCGTTAACAGTAATTGTAGCACCTTTAGTGATACTGATTCCGTTAAACGTAGTTTTAGTCATGATGTTATCAATTTGAGCACCCAGTTCTTTCAACTCTTCATTGATGTTGTTTTTATCGTTTGAGCTGTAAGTACCGCTTGATTTTTGAACGTTCAATTCTTTCATACGAGTCAGCATGGAGGATACTTCGTTCATTGCACCCTCAGCTGTTTGTACGAACGAGATTCCGTCTTGAGCATTACGTTGAGCTTGCTCCAAACCACGGATTTGTCCACGCATGGACTCGGAGATGGAGAGACCTGCTGCATCGTCAGCCGCACGGTTGATGCGCAGTCCGGAAGACAATTTCTCCATGTTTTTGCTTGCAGCTGTTGTGTTAAGTGTCATGTTACGGTGCGTGTTCAACGCTGGTACGTTATGATTGATAATCATTTGATATTTCCTCCCTGAAATGGTTTAATGCCCACATCCATGTGGTATTAGCGTCTTCACAGGTCGGCCGCCCTGAAGAATTACCGCTCTATAGTATATATCGACCATGAATTAAAAATTGTTTATAGCATTCTGCATTTTTTTTTACTTTAGTGTATTCTTATTGATTTGTTCCAGCGCTGCTTGAATCGTTACCGGATCCATCACAGCATTCTGATTATTCTGACCAATGGAATCAAAAATTTCTTTGCGGTAGATATCTACATCCTTGGGGGCAGAAATACCTACTTTAATATTCTCTCCCTCTACTGAAAGTATGGTAATGACAATGTTGTTATCAACGATTACTGATTCTCCTTTTTTTCTGGATAACACAAGCATTAAAGATCTCCACCCTTCATGTTCAGGTCTCTATCAGCCCACGGCGCATGTTTAGTCGAGTAGCCTGTATTCTGTAAAATAATCTGCTTCCCGGTATGGTTGGATGTATTCAATATAATTGGGGCAAGGAGATTAACTGTCACTTTATCCAGATTACTGTGCCATGTAACAATACACTGCACAAATACTTCTTCTCTATTGTTAACATCAATATCTTGCATGGCCTCTTGAGAAAGCTCAAACTCGTAGGTTGGATACAGATCAAAAGGATTAATTGTAATAAATGCAACATCTGGCTGAGTCAAGGATTGGAAAAGGTTAAACACCTCATTGTGGGGCTTCAAACAAAAATCCTGATGATGTTCAAACCCGGGTATTCCTTTCGCAAATGTATAAATTCTGCCTTCATTCTCACTTAGGTTCTCCAGCTCCACTTGTCATATCCTCCTTAATAATGAATAAAGCCACGGACTACTTATTGTCCATAGCTTATCACAATTCTCAGTTTATTTTATCTCATGAAATCCATCAAAGATGGTTGCATAATTTGGGCTGAGGATTTCAGCGCCGCTTCATATATAGTCTGAGCAGAAGTCGCCTGAATGAGCAAACTTGCTATATCCGCATCTTCTGTTTTTGACTGCAATGTGGTTACATTCAGATTATAATCATTTAATCTTGCCTGAACCAGCTCAACCCTATTGGTCCGGGCGCCCACTTCGGATATGCAAGATTGCATTTTCGTTGCTCTCGATTCTAATTTATCGGATTGACGAGACACGCCTTCATAGTCACCAGTGTCTAAAGCTTGGACTAGATCATCCATGATCTTGAAAATATTATCATCTTCAGTGGATTTCCCAAAATAATCAGAACCTGGAGTATTGATTTGAAAAATAGATTGATCCCCGATTGAATAATTAACGGCTGCATTATCTGTATCAATCTGGGAATATGCTGTAATAGTCCCGCCTAATTCATAAGGAGCTTTGTCATAGTTTTGCCCGTTAAAAATATATTTCCCTCGAATTTGACTGTTACCTATGTTAACCATTTGCTTTTGCAGCTCTTGCACTTCAAGTTTTATTGCATCTAATCCCGACTGAGGTACTGTCCCGCTCGAACCTTGTACAGCCAGTTCTTTAAGTCTCTGCATAACGTTACCTGATTGCTGCATTGTCGTATCTGTAGCGTCCAGCCAACTGACAGCTGCATCGGTGTTCGACTGATACTGTTCATTCGCAGCCAATTCGGCACGATAACGCAGTGCATAGGTTACACCAACGGGGTCATCGGAAGGTTTGTTTATTTTGCGGCCTGTGGAGAGTTGATTGGACATCGTATCCATCCGGTTCAAGTTGCGATTCAGGTTGCTGAGCATTTGCGTGCTCATCATGCCTGAGGTTACACGTATAGCCATTAAAGGTTACTCCCTTCTACCTCTTAGCGACCAACTACGCCGGTGCTGTTTATTAGTTTATTTAACAATTCATCATAAGCTGTCATAAAACGGGCAGCTGCGCTGTAAGCATGCTGAAATTTAATCAAGTTACTCATTTCTTCGTCCAGGGAAACACCACTCACAGATTGACGATTCAGATCGACCTGCTCTGTTAAAAGCTGAGCATTCTGTGCTTGACGATTCGCTTCCTGCGTTTGTACACCCAACTGCCCTACAATTGCACCGAAGAAGTCATTCACTGTGGTGGGCTTGGACACAGCAGTTCCAAAATCAAATTTGGCATCTTTTAGACCTGCAAGCGCAAGTGCAAGGCTATTATTACCTAGTACTACACTTTCATTTGTACCCGTTCCCGTCGTGCGCATTGAAGTTGCTATTTTGTTAGGATCGTTCTGAATATCTTTACTCAACGTAATATTGCCTGCCGTTATGGTTCCTGCGCCATCTTTAGTAGTGAAGAAGTCTTCCCCTGCTGTCGGCGTATTTCCGCTAAGCGTATAACCAAGTTTGTGTAACCCGTTAATGCCTTGAACAGTCACTTTAAGATCCGAGGTTATTGTTCTGTTATTGTTGGCATCCGAATAGGTTACGTTGTTCAGTACCGTATTGTTAGGCAATACAGAACCAGCCGGAATCGTTATTTCAATATCGCCCGTAGCCAGTGTATTTGCTAACTGGTCTAACTGTTTACGATAGTCAGCGACATACTGATCACGCGAGTGAATCATTCCGTATACCTCGCCACCTGTTAAGGTTCCAGCTTGATATGCATTTTCCAAGATGTCTGCAGTAACAGGAGTGACCGTCGCTCCAGTAACTGCAACTTGGCCTGCCAGTGTTACTTGATATCCACTGTCCAGTTCAGTGATCTGGACGCCTGCAATTTTGGAGAGCTGGTCGACTGCATAATCCCGTTTATCACGTAAATCATTGGCATTATCTCCAAGCTGCTCAACTTTTACAATATTGTTATTGAGATCAGCAATGGATTGCAGATATGAATTAATTTCCGTTGTTTTCAGTGAAACATTGTTAGTCAAATCATTGGAAAGCGCATCCAGTTGCAAACTGATCTGATTCAAACCATCCGTTAAGGCCAGTGTTGTTTCTTTTACAATTTTGCGGTTGGTCACATCCTGTGGATCCTGGCTTAAATCAGACCATGCATTCCAGAAATTATTGAGTACTGTTCGAATGCCAGTATCCGAAGGTTCGTTCATAATCGTCTCGAGTTTCTCCAACGTACTGTTACGAACGGTCCATCCCCCAAGCGAAGTATTCTCGTTACGAAATTGACCATCCAGGAACGTTTCTCGTACACGTTTAATAGAGTTGAACTCCACTCCCGTTCCTAGCTGTCCCGGTGCAGTCGTGCGATAAAACGCTACAGCATCAATAGGATCTGCTGCTGTCATATTGACCACTTGACGTGAATATCCTGGCGTGTTTGCATTAGCGACATTGTGTCCCGTTGTATTCAGAGCTGCAGTTTGTGTGATGAGACTGCGCTTGGCTGTTTCAATCGAATGAAAGGTTGAAGCCATCGTTGTTTTCCCCCATTATTAACCACGAGTATCAAATAACCCGGAACGAGCTACACCATAAGATTTCTCTAATGGATTTTGATAGGTGGCTTCTGATTCTGCATGAAATGACATCGTCTCAAGGAAGAAGTCAATATATGAAAGTGATTGCTTAATAAGTTGCTGATTAACTTCGTTTATGTGCTTCACTTGCTGTAATACATCGGTTAGGTCAGTTTGAGCTTGATAAAGCCTTTTCTTTTCCTCTGTATCAAAAACCAGTCTCATCAGCTCACTAATTGTCAAATTAAGCTTTGATTTGATTCCTCTTTCTTCAAGAAATTGATGGACAGCCTGCATCCTTTGCTGTTCAATCAACTCAATTTTCTTGGCCAGTTTGGACTCCTGATTAATCAGTGTAATCAAAACGTCCACTTTGTTAGCAACAACTGCTTCCTTTTTTTGTTCACCTAACTGAAGCATTTCAATATGAGCGGCCTGCAACTGTCCCAGTACACTAATTAAAGATTCAACCGCCATGTGTCCTCCTATTGTTCAGGAAAGTTTTTAAAGTATGGTGCTAACTTGTCTGCAAGTTTACTGCTGTCTACCTGATACGTTCCTGAACTAACCTGCTCTTTCAGCTCCTGAATTCGCTGCAATCGTCCCGCATCCTGCGTACGTCCTTGTTCTTCAAGCATTTTCATCGCCTCCGGAGAAATGGATACTTCATCCTTGCGGCGGCTTTTCTTGGTTTCAGCCTGCTGATTGGATTCAACATTCCTCTGATATGAATTGATGGCTCCAATTCGACTCGGTTCATTGATTTTCATTTGAAGTGCACTTCCTTTCAGTTAAAATGTGACGATTTACGTTTTTCTTTCTTTATCTTTATGTGTTTAAAACGAGTAGGATAATAAAAAAAACCGATAATCTTTAATAAGTTTATCGGTACGTTCCAAAACATTTGTTATAGCATTATTCGGATTTAAGACCACGTTCCTATTAGTCCCGTAGTTTGTCGACAGCATTGTAGGTTCGTCCGCCTACCTGGTTGTTCTCCTTCTGACCTACTTCACGAGCAGCGCCAGCCAAGTCTTTCGTTAACCGGGTACGGCATGAATCACACATATGTCCTTCACGAATCAACGTTCCACATACTTCACAAGGATACATCATATTCGGAGCGTTTTCGATGGAAATACGTCCCTCTCGAATAAACTTGGTAATCGTTTTGATTGAGACTTCTGTTGCATCCGATAATTCCTGTATATTGGCGCCTTTATTCTCGCGCAGATAGTCTACACAGATCTGATATTCCTGCTCCATTTCTTTGATACAATTCGAGCATACATCCCGAAAATTCAGTGCGTACAATCTGCCGCAGCGAGGACAATTTCCTAGATTCATCGCCAAAACTCCCCTCTTAATCTCGCTTTCCCGACTAGCTAATACCTATAGATTACCTTATTTTCTCATATGAAGTCCATATAATATTTGCAAACATTAAATGTGGGCTATTGCGTAGATACGCAATATATTCTATAGCTAAACTCTGCTATTGAACATAAATATTTACGTTGAGAAAAATAATATTTGCGTTTAACTGTATTTTAGAGAAAAACGGAGTGAACAGAAAGAAACTAAAAAGGCAAAGTGAACATCACAAATCAGGATCTTGCTAATGTCAGCGTATAAATATCCACCGGGATACCAGCATTTTTTGCAGCAGCCAGAATGACCTGCCCGCAAGCATCCAATGTACTTCCGGTTGTGTAGATGTCGTCAATTATAAGGATTTGTAAGGCTGTATCGGCATTGTTGATCTGATCGGATGATTGGGGCACGGGAGAATGATTCATTCTCCTGAAGATTGTTGCGAGATTCTGTGGATGAGTTTCTGGGTTTTGAGAACCTCGGTGGCCTTTATCATTCCAAATCTTTGTAATGAGTTCAAAACCTTCAGGATGAATAGAGAAAGCATGTTTCATCGTCTCGAATCGTTCGGCGCGAGATTTGAAGCTTTGTTTCCCGGTGTTGATCTGGCGCTGCAACAGATCAACACAGGGGATCCGGGCGGCGGTGGCAAGCCCTGCTGCCAGCCGCTCCGCCTGATTGAAGCCGCGCTCGGCCAGGCGCTCCTCGCTCACGGGAACATAAGTGAGCGCGTCAGGTCGCCAGAGCGGCTTTGGGATTTCTTTTCCACATATACGGGTCAGTTCTTCGCTCATCGCTTGAAAGGCTTGAATGAGAAGTGCCGTTAGCAACGGGGCGTAGCGCTCATGCCCTCTGAATTTATACATGCTAATCCATTCTCTCATTAAGTCATTGTACTGTACCGCACTGCGATTACAGATGAAGGAGCGGCGCTGCATATGCGGACGGACACAGTCGGGACAACCTACTCCCCGTCCGCAACGCTGGCATCGAATTGCGCGAATCCACGGAATCTGCTGCACACAGCGCGTACATATTCCCGGATAACGTGAGGACAACAGCGCTCGCATGCCGCAAGTCAGGCAGGAGGAGCCAGGCGGGCCGAGCAGATGGTGGAGATGTCTAGTTAGATGCTGCACACGTTCGAAGAGATGGGAGATGTAGTTCAACATGAAGCAAGGCTCCTTTCCTTACAATGTAATACCCTAAGTATGTAATGACCGTTGTAGTTCAATGTTTCATTAACGCTTGATGAAGAGGTTACTAATTTTAATGAAAAGATGGATGCTGGCGAAAACATGCTTTTGTATGAACGATTAACCTGTAGAGAGCCTTTTCGAATTCAACTGAGAGTAAGATGAGTTATGATCGTTATTTGGAGACGGGTGGGTGCAGGTAGCCTTTGCGGCGGGCGATGGCATTCATTTTGCGAATCTGGGATACCGCTTTGACTTGAGAACGAGTCCGGCGTGAGGCGGCGAACACAACCCGGCCTGCCGGATCATCCAGGGAGCGCCCAGCACGGCCAGCCATCTGTACTAATGAAGCTTCATCAAAGAGCCCGTTGTCTGCATCCAGTATAAACACATCACTGCGCGGTATCGTCACCCCCCGCTCCAGAATGGTGGTCGTTACAAGCAGGCGAATGGAGCGCTCGCGAAAAGCAATGACTTTGGACGCCCGCTCCGCATCCTGCGATGAAGTGCCTTCAATCGGGATATTCGCAAACGTTCGGCGCATCAGTTGAACAAAGGCTTCGATCTGCGCGATCCGTGTTACAAAAACAAACACCTGCGCATCGCGCTCCAGCGAAGAGCGAATGCTGCTCACGATGGAGGCGGGCAGCTGTTTACGCTTGAGGCACTGGGCTACGGTTATCATGCGCATTAGCTTGGGGACAGGCAGCGGATGCCGATGGAAACGGACGGGTACTTTGGCATGCGCGAGCTTGCCTAGAGCAGCCTCTCGCTGCAGCCGGGCTGGCGGCGTGGCCGATAAATATACGAAATGTCCATCCGGCTTGCAGGAAGCAGCAGCAGCGTGAGCCAGCATGGGATCGTTATGATACGGATAGGCATCCAGCTCGTCGATAATGACCAGATCGAATCCGTGATAAAAGCGCATAAGCTGGTGTGTGGTCGCCAGCGTGAGCTGAGCGTCTTTCCAGCGCTCCATGCTTCCGCCATAGAGCGTAGCAAGCGAGGTGTCCGGGAAAGCTTTCGCCAGGCGCGGAGCCAGCTCCAGCACGACATCCCTGCGCGGTGTAGCGACCAGAGCTTTGCCCCCGTGATCCAGTGTGTGCTGGAGCAGTGGGAATATCATTTCCGTCTTGCCGGCCCCGGTCACGGCCCAGAGCAAGAACCGCCCCGGCCCATCCCCTGCGGGAGGCCGGGCCAAAAACGCAAGCGCCGCGGCTGCTGCCGCGCTCTGCGCTGCGCTTAGCCCCCACCGGGCGAGTTCGCCGCCGGTGGGGGCCAGGGCCGTGCCCCGCGGTGCTTCGCCGCGTACGGGCACGGCCCCTTGCGCTGCACTGCGCAGCAGCAGCGCACAGGCACGGCTGCGCCCCAATGCGAGGCATGCCTCGCAGTAGGCGCACGCCGCCAGGCCGCAGGCAGCGCAGGGCACGCGCTGCCTGGCTTCGCTGCCACAGCGGTGGCAGCGGGGCGCGCTTCGCGCGCGGCCAAGCCACGCGAGCCGGCGGCGCGTGGCAGGCCCTTGGAGGGCGGCTGTCAGCTGCAGCCGCCCATGCAAGCGCGCGAGCTGCGCAGCCGCGCGCCAGCCCTCGGGCGGCATGGCGGGCTCTGCCGCCAGCAGCGCCTCGGCCTCGGCCGCCAGCAATTGGCGGCCGCTCATGCGCTCAGCCAGCAGAGCAGCGCACTGCAGCAGCTGAGCCCAATGCTCGGCGGGATAGGCCCTAGGCATCCCGCCCACAATAACTGCCTGTGCAGCAGCACCTCTTCCTCGAGCTCCAGTTCCACCACCCCCATCTTCTCTTTTACTACTCCTCCACCCACCTGCTTCACTCCCCTTCCCACCCCAGCCGCTCGCTCCCATGGCCACAGCCACAGCACCTCTAGCCTCAATCTCACCTGAGTCCCGCTCGTATTCAAGCAGCTTTGCGTTCAGATAACTTTGCCATGCCTCAACATCCCACCCGGTCATGCCGCGCACAGGCACAAACTGCTCCACCAGCCATGCGGCCTGACTTAACGGCAGCTGCAAGCTTAGAACCAGCCACTGATGAACCTGCCGACCACTCACACCCTCCAGCCACCACACCACATCGACCTGAATATCAAGAGACAGGATCATGCTCCACTTTTCATCCGTGCGACATACATACAACGCCACCTTCATCTCCCCAACTCCTCCCTCTTGCGATCCAAAGACTTATCCCGAAACGCAAAAAAGCACATACTACCGGCGGCTTCGCCGGAGCATGTGCTTCATGTTCCTGTCGTTTCACAGATATGATTCTGACCTCAGTATAACGATAATGCCAATTCATAAACAACCGTTTACTTCCCAACCCAGACTTTTGGCAGCTGATCTGAGCCGGATCGGATATAGATTGATTCTCCTGGATGCAGTTTTCTTATGTTCAATTATATGGATATCTTTCATAGCAGTCAATGCAACCGATAATTCCAGTCCTTGCTTATTCAATTGCCTTGAATTTTTCTTTGAAAAATCGCGCAACTTTTTCCAGTTTTCTCAGTCTATACTTTTAAGTTAAGACTTCTGACTTCAAAATGCTTCTCGGTCCTTAACCAAAGCAATAAATCCAGTCTTCAACCATAAGTTGCAATAAAACCCATATTCAATTTAAAGGCAGACTTGGCTACAATTACAAAAAAAGACTACAGCATTGCGCTGTAATCTTTCTCCATATGAATTGCATATCAACATCTGCATCACATCATTGTCTTGCTTGCCTGAATCCGGCTTCATCACTGGATTTGCGCAGATCAATGAGACGATAACCGCCATTCACCTGCTTGCTGCGGTCAAGCTCTGATGGCACAGCCGGAAGATAAGAAAGCTCCAGGCCCTGCTTCTGCATCATCTTCTCAATGATCGTAATCGTCTCTTCATCATGATGATCAGCGACCACTGTTAATGTAAAGCTCTTTCCACGATATAATAATTCCCGGCAAAGTGCTCGAATAATGCCCTCAATCCGTCCTGCCTGATTGGAAGGAATGAGCAGAATCTGCTCGAAGCCTTCGGACTCCGGGCGGGAAATATGGCGCTGGTGCATAACATGAACGGCCATTGCCGCCAGGAAGTATATAAGCAGAATCATAGTCAAATGAGCAACCATGGCAACTGCACCTCCTCGGAAGGTCATGCTCACCCATGGCGAACATCCCTGTATACAGCAGTATATGCTGCGTATTCCGAAGGGTTACAACCAACGCCGGTCCGTGCTCCGATTTGAACAGATGTTCAGCTCACCCTCGCACTTTGTTCATTTGCAGTGATAAAGTCCATCAACCCGCAAACCAATCCAGCTACTGGAAAGGGTGCGAGTGAATACAGGTTAAATGAACAATGAACAGATAGTTTAGAGCGTAACCCAGCCATATTTGATGGAGTTGATAACAGCCTGTGTACGGTCGTCCACTTCCATCTTTTGCAGAATGCTGCTGACATGGTTTTTGACCGTTTTTTCACTGATAAACAGGAATTCACCAATCATCTTGTTACTCTTGCCCTCAGCCATCAGACGCAGCACTTCGGCCTCGCGGCGTGTAAGTGGATTGTTGTCACCCGCCACAAATTTAACGCCAGCTTCCTTCGCAGTGCCTTCACTCATTGCACCCGTTTCGTTCAGATACGTCATGCGGCGAAGCTGCATAATCAGTTTGCCTGTTACTTTAGGGTGAATAAATGCATGTCCTTCATGTACCGAACGAATCGCATTAATCAGTGACTCTGCCTCCATGTCCTTCAGCAAATACCCGTTAGCCCCTTTACGGAGTGTCTCGAATACATAGCTTTCATCATCATGGATGGACAAAATAATAACCTTCACATCCGGGAACAGCTCACGCAGCTTCTCGGTGGCCTCCACCCCGTTCTCTACAGGCATGTTGATATCCATCAGCACGATATCCGGTTTTTCCTGATTACAGAATTCCAGCACTTGGATACCATCGCCACACTCACCGATGACCTCAATGTCGTCCTCCATATTCAAAATGCGTTTCAATCCCTCACGGAACAGCTGATGATCATCAGCCAAAAGAACTTTAATTGATGTTTTTCCAGTATCACGGTTTTCCATCCTGCTACTCCTTTCCCTTATCCACGTTAGTCGGGATATGAATGACTATTTTGGTTCCCTGGTTCTCTGCGGATTCAATCTCTATTCTTCCCTCTAACAGTTCAACCCGTTCTCTCATCCCGATCAGACCGAAGTGGTTGTGGTCCTTGCTTTTCTTCGCAAGAAGCTCCGGTTTGAACCCAAGCCCATTGTCCTGTACGACAATTTTGACGAGCTGAGCCTGGTATGTAATTTCTACGACAACATACGTGGGATAAGCATGCTTGGCAGCATTAGACAGACCTTCCTGCACAAGGCGGTAGATTGCAGCCTCCATTGCAGAAGAGAGACGATGTTCCTTGCCTCTTGTTTCAAAAAGCGACCGGATTTTTGTTTTTACTTCAAAATCCTGCACATACTTCCTCAGCGTCGGGATCAATCCCAGATCATCCAGTGCCATAGGACGCAGATTGAAAATAACTTTTCTCATTTCTTCAAGACTTGAACGAACCTGGCCTTTCAAATCTACTATTTCGGCCTGGACCATCTTAAAATCCTGCTTAATGAGCATTCTTTCTACAATTTCCGTCCTAAGCACTAGATTGGCGAGCATCTGCGCAGGCCCGTCATGAATCTCCCGGGCAATCCGCTTCCGCTCTTCCTCCTGGGCCAGAATAATTTTCAAACCTATCATTTGTCGATTCTTGGCAGACTCGATGATACGGGTCACTTGACCTAACTCGCCTGACAAGTATTCTAGCACAACGCCCATCTGCGAACCAATGGTCTCGGCACGCTCCACAGAAGCCTCCACATTTTTGGCACGCTTCTGCAGATCATCCCGCCGGGCCTTCAGATACATTTCCTTCTCACGATAAATCATCAGATCCAGCTGCAACTGTGTCGCTTTCTCATACGCCTGCTTGATATCATGCTCCGAATAACGGACAAAGTCGCGGCTTACCTCGGTAAGCCGAATCCGGGAACGGCGATAATTCAGCTCTAACTGATCTACTTTCTCGATCGTTTCCGCCGTTTCCTTCAGCACCGACTTCAACTCCTCGTTGAGCGTCTTCAGCTCCTCACGAGTGGAGTCCATGATTTCAAACATTTGATATTTGCTGTTTTCCATGACTTGTATGGCGTTTTTTATGACGCGGTCTATGGCATCGGCTTGTAAATCCACGTTTGTTCGACTCCATTTCTATCGTTTCCGGTATATATCATACCATATCACGATGAGATGGTAACGGTCTTCGTGTTCTGTTCCCATTTTACAGTCAGCCCAAGCTGCTCCGAAACAAGTCTGAGAGGGACTAAAGTCCTACCCCCGCTTACGTAAGGTGCAACTGATGCGCTCTGTCTTTTGCCATTCAGAACAAACTCTTTCTGACCTACCACCAGATCGATCAGCTTGCTGCCGCGAATTACGGTAATCCGCTGATTTTTGCTGTCCCAGCCCGCCTGTCCGCCGAAGGCGTCCAGCACGTGTTTGATGGGTACATATGTTGTTCCATTTTTAATGACTGGTGCTGCATCAATCGCTTTGGTTGTACCATTCACCGTCATCGACTTCTTTCCAAGCACGAGAGAAGCTGTTCCCGTAGGCAATCCGGCCTCGCTGGACTTGGATGGCATGGTGAAGGCAATATTGTCAAATGCCACCGTTCCTGTCATTGCGCGCTCATCCTGCCCCTCTTCCACGTTAACGACATACACACGCTTCAGCTTCGCCGGATAAGCAATGTTCAGCCCGTTCAGGTCCACATTCACCTTTTTCCATCCATTCCAGTCAATCGCTTTGGCCAGATCGGCATATACCGTTTTGCCCTTGGCATCCGTAAACTCGGCACGCAGCCAGTTCAGGCTCTTGTCACCCATAACATCCATAGACATGGAGGTTGCAGAAGCAGAAACCTCGCGGCCTGTCGAACCGTTCAGCTGAGCGTAAGCGTACATTTTGCCCGTTCCACCTGTCATGTCGTAGCTCAGCTGCAGCACCTTGGAGCCGGCCTTTTCACCCGTTCCTGCAACGACTGCAGATGATCCTGTTACTCCTGCCGCATTCGTTGTGAAATTAATCGGATAATTCACGCTTTCGAAGTTTTCCCAGATGGTCTCGCTATCTGCTGCCGAGAGCACAACGACCGTGCTGAAGCCATCATAACGACCGATCGCATAACCAACCTGCGCTCCATCATTCACAGACGACACCGTCAACTGATCTCCTGCCACCTTGCCTTTGAAGCCTACAAATTCCCAGGTGAGAGAGTCTGCCGGTACAGTCACACTTTGCCCGCTCTTCGTTGTCGCGGTCACTGGAATCGAAACTGTCGTACCCGCCTTGAGCGAACCAAGACCCGATCCTGCCGTCAGAGACGCCAGCTCACTGCCACCCAGCACCGTGACTTTGATGGAGGAGGAAGCGCCGCTGCTTGTAGCTGTCAACGTTGCTGTGCCCGGCTTCACACCTTTAACCGTTCCGTTGCTTACACTTACAATGTTATTGTTGCTTGATTTCCAGGTCAACGGAATATTACCTGTGGCGATCGGGTTGTAATACGTGTCATACCCTTTCGCAGTATACTTGCCTTCCTGACCCGCAAGCAGTGTCTGACTGCCACTTACCGCAAAGCCCTTCAGCTTGCCTTCCGGTGCTGTCGAGAATACACCCAGTGTGTTCACCACTTGGCGCTGTTCTGTACCGTACTCGGTATTAAACGTCAGACTCGCAGATTGTTCCCCTAGTGGACGTGTCACCATCGTCGTTGAGCCGCCGCCGTCCAGGTTCATGCCTTTCCACACCCCGATGCTTGTCATAAACGACTGAAGCTCGGTCAGTGACAACCCGCTGCTGTTGCTGTTTTTCTCCGCTGCAATGATGTACACATAACGCCCGTCCTGAGAATAACCTACCGCTGTTCTTGCACGAATCCCGCCAATCCCGGAGGCAACGATATCCCGCGAGAACGGTGTCGATTGTCCGCCGTTGACGAGAATCGTATGACCGCCGATCATCATCTCCAGATTGCTTGGATCAACCGATTGTCCTGTCGTTTTGGCGACCAGCTTGTAGTCCGCTCCCAGTGTCTGACCAACAGACAGATGAATCATTACCCAGGTTGCCGCAGTACCATGTGCCCGCAGAATGTAGCCGTCCTCCGGTACAGTCATATTTAATGCTTTTTTATCCGAAATCTGTGTGATGACCCCGTTCTGTACAAGCACCTCTGTCGGCGTGGTGGATGGATCGTTCGGACGTTTGGTTGATGTCCAGGCAGGTGTATAAATATACATGGAGTTGGCATGGCTGTATGTACCTGAACCCGTCTCAACGGTATAGTCCTCCTTATTTATCCCACGCAGAGCGAAGGTTGAACCATCCTGTGCCTTAATTGTGCCGTCAAACGAATATTCGTCGATCATCGGCTTGCCATCTTTGGTTACGGTGAGGGCATACATGCCCTTCAGCTCTGAAGGCGTGGACACCAATACCCCGTCAGAGACTTGTCCGCCAATCGGCGCGAGTTCCCCGGATACGTTGAAATAATCCCCGTTCACGGCAGCGACTGCACCGTTTTCCTTGGCCATGCCGCCCGTGCTCTGCTTGCTATTCAAGTTGCCGCCCTTACCCGTCATCACGTCCAGCTTCACGTACGGATTCTGCAAATCCACCTGCACGACATCTGCAAGTACATTGACCTTCGAGCCTGAACGTGTCGTTGTATACCTGTATTTCATGAGCTTCGCACCCGAAGTCAAAATTTCCTCACTCAGCTTGCTTGTATTGGTTGATGCCGCCGCTGCCACAGACTGCCAGGACGTTCCCGACCACATTTGTCCACCCGCACTCATCACCGGCGCGATCCAGATCACACCTGCCAATGTCACGATCGCCCATTTTTTTGCTTTGCTATGCTTTACGTCTTCCAGCTGTCTCCCATGTTTCCCCAGCATGTTCGAAACGTCTCTCCCATCTTGTATATCAATCTTAGATATCACATCTATGCTGCCGGACGGCAATACATAGAGCGACCCCTAGTATACTCTTCTATTAATAGACTGTTTTTTGTGGAAAAAGTTACGCCGAAAGCCAACAATCAGGCATAAATTGGCTATTGTTTAATGCATAAGACTCCTATTCTCTGTGTAATCTGCAATCTCCGAGAAAAAGACGCTTCAAGAAATATACATTCTCGAAGCGCCTCCATATGATAACTAAAGTATAAAGCTATATAACCGACTCTATTGCCTCACAGATAACCGAGTTTATCCAGAACCCTTTTCAGCATAACCGCTGCTTGTGCACGAGTTGCATTGCCTTGAGGTACAAACGTATTCGTTGTCATGCCTTGAATAATGCCCGCTTGAACCGCTTTGGCAACAGAATCCTTGGATTGAATTTTTTTGTTATCCTTGAACTTGGACAAAGTCGTAGCCGCAGAGGATTGAAGTGATACGGTTTGACCACCGTAGTTCATCGCACGAACCATCATGATCGCCATCTGTTCGCGGGTAATTGCACTTTCCGGCTTGAATGTACCATCTGTGTTCCCCGTAACGATTCCGGCCTCTGCTGCTGCACCGATATAAGCACTCGTCAGATCTCCACCACGGATATCCCGGAAACGCCGTGCTGCGTTCTGATCGCCCTTCAAGCCTAGCCCCTTAGCAATCAATTCGGCAAATTCAGCTCGAGTGATCTTCTGGTCAGGGCCATAGAAAGAACCATTGGAGGTCCCGATAATCCATTTAGAGGACAGCTCTTTGATAACTGCACCTGCCCAGTGATTCGTTGTATCCTGATAACTTACGGGATGAATGACTGGCACCACTGTCTGATTTCCGTTTAAGTACCCTTTAACAACTACCCCATTAGCAGCTGCTACAAAAGTATGGGGAACATTAGCCAAAAGCAATGTAACCGGATCAATATACGTCAGACCCGAGGTAAGAATTTCTGTTTTAGCGGACAACTGGATAGAAAGCTGACTCTTGATATCTTGCTCGACCCGCTGATTGTTATTAGCATTGAATGCCGACAGGTATACATTTGTATTGTTTCCCAGCTTCTGTGCTCCGGCAGCAATCAACATTCCATCCAAGGTTCCTGATAAAGATACAGGTACAGTCTCTATTTGCACATACAGATAGGACGAGCCCAGATTAGTCGCCGTACCCAAAGCCTGAATCATGGAGGATACATCCAGATTAGTCATAGGAACGGTCCACAATCGATCCCCATATTTAATCCCGATTGAACCCGTTCGATTGCTTGATAAAATCTGAGTCAGTGCACTAAGTGGAAATCCAACATAGGCTGATGACTCGTCTCCGTCCACTTCAAACACAACAGGCTGTGTCGTCTTTCCTGCATCTTTGGCGTATTCGAACGCCTGTAACAGCTTTGTTGAATCGACATTAAACTGCCGTGTGGACAGATTATTTCGACTCATCGTTAATGCATTTGAAGCCGTGTCACTGCTCATAACAAGCAGCGCTTGACCATAACGGGATGAATCTTGCTCTGTTAGCCAGGAAGGACGGCTATTATTTGGATTGCTCGTGTTTGAACTGCTGCTTTGCTGTAAAGCGAGCGGTCCAAAAGCTTCAATTGTATTATTCAGCCCATCACGTAAGGGTACCGCTCCTGGTGCGTAACTGACTGAACCTGTTTGTCCTGAAGCTGCCGCGCTGGACAGGTTCAATGTCACAATTGAACCCGCTATTGAAACGTTAAGCACATTGATGGTTGTACCACCGAGTTGTACATTAAATTGAGAGGGGCTTATAGCCGATTGGGCCTGAAGCACATCACGAAAATTGATGAAAACTTTATCCCCCTGAAGAGTAGCTGACAAAATTTTACCATTCCCGAAGGTATAGGTCACAGGAGCAAGATTTACATAGCCCGCCGGGTTACCGTTCAAATCGGTCAAACGCAATGTACCGGGTACATACGAGAAGGTAACATTCTGTGTACTTGCCACACTGCTAGCGAGAGTCAAAGTGATCAGATCATCTTCAATCTCGGAGTCGTTTACAAAAACGGCTTTCCCATCCACCAGGACAGAGTACTGGCTTTTCAGAGGTTTATTGGTGCGGCTAAGCGGCTCATTATATCGAATCCACATCTTGTTCCCGCTAATTTCAGCATTCTTGAATTCAGGGGGCTTGGTGTCGATACTGTTACGTACATAGAAATCAGTAAACCCTGCCAAGGTTTGACCGCGGCTGTCTTTTACAGGCCATGCACCAGGAGCATAGGACACGCGTACCACCTGGCCATTATCAATAGAACGACTTAAATTCAGCGTAACCAGTGAACTGTTACTCGTTGACATGCTGTTGATGGCTACAGATGCTCCGTCTGCTGTTACACTAAATTGTTTTACTGCATCGCTCGAACTGATATACACTGTCTCGGGATAATAAAGACTTATCGTGCTGTAGTAGGCTGTTCCTTCCCGAGGTTTTGACATAATGGAATCCAGACTGTTCTCGACATCCCTTGATCCGAATGAAGCCGCAGCGTTCAAGGACAAATCCTGTATTTTACGAGTACCTGTACCGGCGGTATACGCTACACGTACTACCTGTCCTACGGCAACTCCTGTATCAATAACGACATATACACTGTCTCCAGATATATAAGCTGTGCTTACATTACGGTTCTCTCCATTCACAGTTACTGTGAAGCTTGATGCGAACAGATCATAACTGGAGAGCAATTCATCATACGTGAGACGAATAATCGTATTGCTGTACATTTTGGCTGTTTTAAGCACAGGCGGTGTCGTATCAACGGTTAATGTTCTGAACGACCACGATGAGCTTCCGTTTAACCCCATGAATGGATTGCCGGTCTGATCTCGGAAAACATTCGCAGGGATATCCACGGTATATACGGTGTTGCTGGTCAAGCTTGCTTGTGGAATAATGCGTAATTGCCGAGCATTAGATGTACTAATTAAGGTAGTAGAAGGCACGATACTGCCATTAGCATTTTTTACTACCGCAGACCCTGCGATGTTACGATCAAGATCTTTATTAAAGGTAAGTAAGAATTCACCAGAAAGGGATACTCCTGTTGCTCCATTGGCAGGAGATACACTGGACACTGTCAGAGCCGTAGGATCAGATATCACATTGAATCCCCAGTTCCCTCTTTGAATAGCCGCCGTATCATTGTTGAGATCATCACGCAAAAATCCCTCAGGAACTGCAACGTACACCGTACTATTATTAGCCCAATTGTTAACGGGATCAATGGTTACGGTAGTTCTGCTTGAATTAAAGCTAATCCGAGAGGAGGAGGCATCAATCTCTTCAGTGAGTGTGCTTCCACGATAAATTTGGAGTTTACCTGCCCCTGTTTTCATTGCCCGGTCATATGTAAGCTGAATATTGGAAGATGCCGATACGTTCGTAGCAGCATTGGCAGGAGTCTGTGCTGTCACTTGTGCCGTTCCGACTCCAGCTGTTCGGAAAGTCCACTCTTTGTTTAAGCCTTCTACCGGCTGACCATCTTCGCTTACAAAAGATTGTCCTCCCACCTTCACATAGAACGTTCCGCCAGGAAGTGCAGCGGGAAGCTGAATTTGTACACGTTTTCCCAAACCGGCATCCGTGATTTCATTATCTGGAATGACTGTCACAGCCGGGTCTGTCACCCTAATCTGGGTTACCACTGAATCATCCTGAACTCGATACACAATAATCGATTCTGTACTTGTCGTAATTTTTCTCACGGGTTTAATGAAGTCTATCGTTAAGGGTTTTGTTCCATCCGCCTGTTGTGCATTCACAGCAGGTGATGTTGCATTGATTCCCTTTCCGAGCAACTCATCTGCGGCATAAGCGGTATGTCCACCGTTCCAGCCAATTAACAAGCCTTGTGTCATTAAGATAACGACTAATAGTGCAATCCATCCCTTGCGGGCCCATTTGTTCACAAACACCCATCCTTCCCCCTCAATACTAATTCCTTCTGTCTGATTTACAGACCTCTATATGTATGTCGGTCAGAATGGGTATTTATTTTAACAAATTGGAAATTACAGGGTTTTTATTTTGGGGGAATCAGCATAAAAAAACCTTTGATCCCAGAAGGAACCAAAGGTTTTCATGATCATTACTTGGACAGCTCTCGTATTACAGACCCGCTTGAGACTTCAGCAGTTCCGCTTTGTCCACTTGCTCCCAAGGGACATCGAGGTCCGTACGGCCAAAGTGACCGTAAGCTGCCGTTTGTCTGTAGATCGGACGACGCAGATCCAGCATACGAATAATGCCAGCAGGACGAAGGTCGAAGTTGTTGCGTACAAGCTCTACCAGCTTCTCTTCGCTGACTTTGCCTGTTCCGTAAGTATCCACGTTGATGGATACCGGATTCGCTACGCCAATCGCGTAAGCGAGCTGAATCTCCACTTTGTCCGCCAGACCCGCAGCAACGAGGTTTTTCGCTACATAACGAGCCGCGTAAGCCGCAGAACGGTCCACCTTAGTCGGATCTTTACCCGAGAACGCGCCGCCGCCGTGACGTGCATAACCACCATATGTATCTACGATGATTTTACGTCCAGTCAGACCTGCATCCCCTTGAGGTCCGCCAATAACGAAACGCCCAGTCGGGTTAATGAAATATTTCGTTTGCTCATCCAGCAGCTCAGCTGGAACGACAGGCAGGATGACATGCTCTTTGATGTCCTTCTGAATCTGTTCCAAGGTTGTCTCTTCCGCATGCTGCGTGGACACTACGATGGTATCGACACGAACCGGCTTGTCACCGTCGTATTCAATCGTCACTTGTGTTTTACCATCTGGACGAAGGTAATCAAGCGTACCGTTCTTACGCACTTCCGCGAGGCGGCGAGCGATACGGTGAGACAAAGCGATTGGCAGCGGCATAAGCTCTGGCGTTTCGTTGGTTGCAAAACCAAACATCAGGCCCTGGTCGCCTGCACCAATGTTCTCTGTTTCACGTGCCATTTGCTCTGGATCACGATGCTCCAGGGCAGCATTGACACCTTGTGCAATATCAGCGGACTGCTCGTTCAGTGACGTCAGCACCGCACATGTATTATAATCAAAACCGTATTTGGCACGCGTGTACCCGATTTCCTTCACCGTATTGCGCACGATGGCAGGAATGTCCACATATTCAGACGCGGAGCTGATCTCGCCAATTACAAGCACGAGGCCTGTAGCCACCGAAACTTCGCACGCTACGCGAGCGTTAGGATCATTCGCAAGAAATGCGTCCAGCACGGCGTCCGAGATCTGATCGCAGATTTTATCCGGATGTCCTTCAGTTACAGACTCCGATGTAAAAAGATGTCGGCCTTTAATAGACATGAAGTTTCAACCTCCCATAACTATATAGTATGGCGATTGCCCGAACAAAACATAACGACGATTCGTTCACTATGCTCCCGAAGGCGCTTTACAGCATAATAAGGATACTGATCCGCATTCACGAAGACAAGGATTTTTCAGGTAATTGCCTTAACAAAAAATCAACCTTTCCCTAGTGGAAAAGGTTGCATACCTCATTTGCCATCTTATCGTATTTGTCAAGTGGTGTCAATTCAAGGGCATGTAACGTATGAGTGCTACAGGTGCTGTTCGGCCTGGCGAATCAGGCGTTTCGTAATCTCTCCACCAACCGAACCATTCTCGCGGGAAGTGAGGTGTCCCCACCCTTTATACTGCCCATATGAATGATTCGTCATCTCGCCAAGCTCCCCGCCAAACTCGGTATCGGCACCAGCCAGACTTCCGCGACCGCCATAACCCACGTTCAGACCAAACTCCGCCGCAATTTCATACTTCATCTGATCCAGCATTTGACGACTTTCCGGTACGACCTTCCGATTGCTTCTAGCCATCGTTCCTGCACCTCCATGGATTAGTTGTCTACAAATATAGAGTGAGCAGGAACATATCCGGCTAGCCGTATTAATGTTTGTTAGAACTGGGTAATCTGAGCAATAACATGAAATGAAAAAGAATAATTTCTAATCAAGTTGCACAACCTATTTCAACGTATATCCACCGCGTACCATGACCGTCAGACTGTATTTGTTACCGTCCAGAACCGTAATGCCCCGTCCATCCTTTGGAAAAGAAAGCAGGTGATTGGTCGGCGCTGCCTGACCATTCGTCAGGTCTACCCCGTCCGTCAGATCGGCTACACCATTCGTACCCTCACTGACGATCACCGCTTTGCCGCTGCGTACAATGAACTCCGCGCCCGATTTGCCGAGCAGCTGTTGACCCGGCTTCACGGTGACAATCTCCACGGCATCGGCTGCACCGGATACCAGCGGTGGAAGCCCCGAATCGGTACTTGTGCCGCCCGTGCTTCCTGTTCCTGCCGATCCATTATTGCCCGTGGATGCGCCTGAACCTGTTCCCGCACTACCACCGCCCAGCGCCTTCTGAATCTGCTGATCCACATAACTTTTTGTCACGACCGGATCATCCGCCGTTCCGGGCTGGATTGTACCTGCGCCTTTGGCTGTATCGTTATATACCGCCCCAATCCATACACCTGCACCAATCGCCAGTGCGGCCAGAGATACTTTCATATAAGCTTTCATCTGTAATATGTTCCTCCTCTGGTAATCTATTAACTTTAACTATAGAGAAAAAAGTAAGATGGGACAAGCAAAACCTCGCTTCCTGCATTGAAGGAGCGAGGTTTGCTGCGTTCGTTTTATGAATCAATCAATGTAAGACATAGTTATCCTTGGTGAAAGCTAGCATGACCTTATCTTACGTCCGTAGGCTCTTCCTTAGGAAGCTTTGTCAGGTCATATCCGTAGCTTTGCTCAGCCAGACGCAGACGTTGTCCCTGGAACTGATCATCGACGCTGAGACGATATGAACCGCCACGCAGCTTCTCGAAGAAGCTGTCCTCGATGCTCCAGGTCAACGTTTGGTTCTTGCCTACCTTGATGTCTGTACCTAAAGTCAGTTCTTTCTCATACGTTTTGCCTGCTTGATCTGTCAGTGTAAGAATCAGCTTATGCTCATTCTCACCCATCTCAATCTCTTCACTGCGCGACAAACTATAGTTCATCTCAATCTGTACAGACGAGCTGCCCGCCAGATAAGCACGTACGCTGTTCGCCGTCAGGCTATAAGGGTAGAGATCAATATTGCTAAGGTTACCTTGCACACTGATCGATACCGGCGGCACTTCAAAGGCTACCGCATTTACATAAGCTGTTGCCTCGCCTTCACCCGTAACAAACTTGCCATCGGCAACCCCTTCACCTACAACCAGCTTCAGGTCAGAGAAGGTAACGGACTTCGGCAGCTTCGCCCAGAACGTCACGATTGATTTCTGTCCAGGTCCAGGCAGACGTTCGGATTGCTTTGCCGTAGCACGGTAATACTGTCCGTCTGCTGTTTTGTAATAAGCCACGAGCTTACCAAGGCCGCTCTGACGTAGAGATTTATTCGTCATTTCAAATTCAGTGTACACGATATCCGAGGATGTACCCGGGTAACGGATGGTGCGACGTGAGCCCATTTCCGTCTCTTTGTCCCCTGTACCCGATGTGTACGTTTTGCCTTTAGAAATGAAGAATATCGGTTGTATCAGCCCTGAAGTACTCAGGGTGATCCATTCATTCATTTCCTCTTCACTTACCTTTTCGTTCAGGCTGAGCTCCAGACGAGACATACGCAGATCTGAAGGGATTTTCGTTAACAGATATGCTTCCGTTGTCATACCAGCACCCAGTAGTTTACCCGCTTGCGTGTAGATTAACTTTTTATCACCATCGATTTTCGCAGAGTCAATCGTAAACATCGCTTCAAGCTCAGGCAGCTGCACCGTTTTGCTTGACGCATTTCGAATGGTCACTTTGGCAGCAATGATGTCCGTATCAAGCCAAGGTAAACGCTGCAAGCTTCCAATGGACACCCCAAACGTGCCTTTGTTATTATTAATAACGGTTTCGGTAGTCAATCCATCTCCACCAGAAACGGACTCGGGCATCGTGTAGACACCTACTGGATAAGAGAACACTAAACCGCTGGCTGGCGTTGTGGTGGCGGAGTCGGTGCCTTCGGTCTTATCCTTGGGACTCATAACATACAGCTTCATCTTGCTGGTGTCCCCATCTCCCTGGAATGTACCACTTAGCTTGACCGTTTTGATATCCCCCGGATTAAGCTTCAAATTATCCAGAGCCTTTGTTTCAATCGGATTAATCGTTCCATCATCAGTTCGTACCTCAAATGAGTAGGTTGGAACCTTAATCGCTTTCTTGCCTTCATTTTTGAACACCATCTGCATCGTTAATGTATACTCCCCATCCTCTACACGAGCACGGGATGAGCTTAACAAAGTAGACAACGGCTGCCCATCAATCGATATGATATTCGGCTGATTTGCCGCTACACTTACATTACTTTTACTCGCTTCAGGCAGCTGCATCGCGGCTACAGGAAGTACACTTTTCTCTTCACCCTGTTCTTCTACGAGCAGCAGCTCGGATTTTTGCAGCTTCACCGATGTGGGCAAAGAGACCATCAGACCAAGCGATTTGTTCGCTTGAGCTTGAATACTCACCGGAGTACTATCCTTGTCCGGGGTTAAGGGATAGTTCACACCACCCGGCGTACGCAAAATCCATTTGATATTCGGATTCTCCAGTAATTTATAACTAATATTGTTTAAATTCACACCAATTTTCACATACTGATTCTTATCTTCACCTGGATAGACTTTGATGCCAGCGACTTTTACTTTTACCGCAGAGTCACTTAGACGAACCGTCTTCGGTTTACCCACAGGTGTAGTAATGCTATAGGAAGCTGGCACATTAAATTTGCCCAGGGTACGTTCATAGTTAGCTTGACTGAAATCCCATTTCACAATCAGGAAGTTCAGATCACTGATCTTGACTTCACGGCCTGCTTTCATTACATAAGTGAGATCAACCGTTGAACCAGGCGATACAGATTTCTTCTCCTGATCCTTCGCAATCAGCTTAGGTGAGAACAAGGTGCCACCCTTCGTTTTGACCTTGCTCCAATAATCAATCATCATCAATGGTTTACTGTCATTATTCTTATACGACAGCGTATATGTCACGACATTACCATCGTCCTGAGCCAGGATGTTCACATCCGTCAATCTTACGGTACTACGTGCAGTCACCTTCACAGGTGATAAATTGCCTAGTGTATGTACAACCGGTTTCGGGGCTGTTGTTTTCTTAGTTGTATTACTATTTGTACTGGCAGACGATGACTTAGTGGCTGCTGTATTGGCAGCCATCGCCATACCCGCCGTTGAACTGATCAACATCGCACTTGCGAGCAAGCTCACAACCATTTTCTTTTGATCCACTTCCAAACCTCCCATAAGTTGCTTGTTGCTATATAGTATAAACGTTTGGGGAGGCGAGAAAGTTACGATGTTGTTGTGAATTATCAAATATACGACATAAAAAAAGACCCTTAGATTTCTCTAAAGGTCTTCTCTTAAAAACTTATAAATTAGTACTGTCTTTGTACGGAAACGTTAGAAGGATCTGCAGCGTTACCGGATTTGTCAGTTACAAATTTGTTAGTTGCATTTGTAGAATTGAGGTACAGTTCTACATAAGAACCAGCCAATTGAGTAGTTCCATCAGCTTCAAATGTAACTACTACTTCATTAGGGTTAGTACCAGCTTCAACTTTAGTAACTGTAGCTTCGGATCCGCCAATACGAGCCAAGAAGCCAGTAGTGTTGTTAGCAACATTCAGGTCTTCGTTGAATGTCAATGTAGCAGTGTATTGTTTTTTACCATTAGCTTGAACAGCACCTTCAACTACGCTGAAGTTGTTGTTTTCTGCCAATTTAGGCGCAATACCATCAGTCAAAGCTTGGCTCAGACTGCCTGCAACTTTGATTCCGTTAGGGCTAACAGATTGAATGTTCGCAGCTGCAACGGAAGTGAAGTTTGCATTTGTAGGAACAGCAGCCAACTTATCATTGGAAGAAATTTCGAAGTGAGCCAAAGTATTACCATCTTTAGTCTCAACACTACTCAATTTCAGACCGTAAGTTGCGCTAGTTGTAGTGATCGCGAAATCACTTGCACTTACAGAAGACAGGTATCCATTGAATTGGACATCAATCTTGTTGTCAGCTACAGCTTTAGCAGACTCAACACCGATTGTTCTTGCAGCTTTAGCAACAACAGGTGTAGAAACTACGTTACCAGCGATGTAGTTATCTTTTGTATCAGCAACATTAGCGATACGCAGATTCAAAGTATCATTAGTACCCAGGTATCCATTTTCTTTGGCAGGCAAGGTAATGCGAACTTGTTGAGCATTCACTTGAGTTACCTCAGTGTTGTTAGGAAGCGGCAACAATGGACCATTATTGATTTGGTAGTTATATTTGTTTGGATCGATTGCACTACCGTTACCACTTACAGCCATTTCTTTGCTGAATGTAACGTAGATATCAAGATCTTGCAAAGATCCGTTACCAGTGCTTTCTTGAACGAACCAAGCATCGTTAACTTTTGGTTTAGCAATATCACTTACATCTACAGTAGTGGAGTATGGCAACATTGTGTTTGGAATTGCAGCGATATCACGGATACCAGAGATTTCCAAAGTGTATTTACCTTGTGCCAATTCACCAATTGTAGTGATTTGTACACGTTTGTTACCAGTACCATCTACGAATTTAGGAGTGTTAACTGGGTGACCAGCTGCTGTGAAGCCTCTGGTAGTTACCAGTTCACCTTTTTCATTTTTCAAAGTGAAGTTAGCGTTAGCTGTTTTCAACACATCAGCAGCTTCAACAGCTTTGCTGAATTCAACAGTGATCACGTGGTTGTTGTTGTAAACTTCAGCAGTTACAGAAGCTACTTCTGGACGAGTAGTATCGATAACTGGAGTCACTTTAGAAGTACGAGTAGCAGAGTTGTTGCTGTAGTCTGTTACACCTTCCAAAGTAATTGTGTTTTCACCCAAGCTCAGCTTGTTGTCGTTTTCGAAGTTTACAGTTACTTTGTTATCTTCAACAGTAACAGTTCCTGTTTTACCAGAAGACGTGTGGTAAGCTTTGCTTACGGATTTAACGGACTCGTTAAATTCGATTTCTACTTTGTTCAGGTTTGTAGCTTTAGCACTAACAACTTCTGGAGCTGTAGTATCTTCAACTACTTCAAATTCAACTTCTTTTTGCAGAAGTTTGTAACCTGCATAGTCTTCAACACCATTTACTGTCAATGTGTGTTTACCAACGCTCAGGTCAGTTGTGATAACTGCAACACTTGGATAAGTGAAGTTAACATATCCAGAGATTGCTTTACCGTCGATGCGGAAATTAGAAGTTGTGTTTACAGAAGAAGCTTTAACTGGCTCAGAGAAAACAACTTTGAAAGCTTTAGTTCCGAGACCTTTAACTTCTGAAACTTCTGGCAAAGTAGTGTCAACTGGAGTCACTTGTACTGTCTCTTTGAACACTTTGGATTTGTCAGAGTTTTTAACATTGCTAACATTCAACTTGTAAGTTTTTTGGGAAGTCAATGTTTGCTCTGCTGGCAGCAACAAAGTTACTGTTTTCTTGTCGGAAGACAATGTAGCAGATTTGAATTTGAATCCGTCGATTGTGTAGTTGGACTCCAGCTCAGCGCTATCAGCATCAACATCACCATCAAATGTTACAACAACTTGTTTAAGGTTGTTAGCAGTTGCACTAACTACTTTTTGAGCTGCTGTTACTACATAAGTAACTTTCTCAGTGAAAGCTTTATCTTTGTAAGTGAATTTCACTTCAGTTTCTTTGTTAGCTTCCAGAGCTTTATCCAAAGTTACTTTAACGGATTCACCATCGCTGATTTTGAAAGTAACAACTTTACCAGCTTCGCTTACTTCATAAGAAGTAACTTTGATGCTTTGAGCTTGATCGATGGAGTAAGCTGCACCTACCAGCAATTCGCGGGAAGCGTTAGCGCTGAAGTTAGCTTTAGCGTCTACCAGACCAGCGTTGATTGCTGCTTGAACGTAACCTTTAGCCCATGCTGGTGCACTGTTGTCAGTTTCAGCAGGGATTTCCAGATCAAGAGCACGAGTCAGGATTGTAGCCATTTCTGCTACTGTTACTTTACCGTTGAAGTCGAAGATTTTCTTCTCAACGTTTTTACCTTCCATGATACCCGCAGCAGTTACTGCTTCGATGTAAGGTACAGCCCAGTTTTTAGCTGTGTAGTTTTTGTCTGTGTAAGACAGTTGGCCAGTGATCTCTTTCAGACCCAGCAATTTAGTGATAACTTTTGCGAACTCAGCGCGAGTCATCTCTTTGTCCAGACCAGCTGAACCATCTGGGTAACCATTGAAGATACCTTTTGCTTTCAATGCATCAAATTGTTGTTGCGGTGTTACTGCTGTATCACCGAATGCTACAGAAGCAAACATTGAGAATGCCATTGCTGTAGACAAAGCGACGGATAAAATTTTCTTCATAACCTTTTTTTCTCCTCCTTGGGTGTTCATAACATTGGAATTTTCTTTAATAGGGTCGCTCGTGTTCCTCATTCTATTGTCGCACCCCCTTTCCAGAGTCATGAGCAAGTTAATATAAATGATGTCTGTGAGCATATCACAGAAACTTGTTACCTAAAATAATGATAGATTCATACGTAAATAGAGTAGTTTCCTAATCCTACCTTACGTATTATACAATGGGTCTCTCGAGCCGTAAAGCAATTTTTTCTAATAAATAGACAAGATTCTTCACGAGGTCAATCTTGGTAAGTTCCCCAATGTTTTTGACTCTACATCTTAAACGCAGTAGATTTCAAAAAGTTGCGCATTCCACAAAAAAAGTTTTGAACTTATTTATGTATTGGTGCAGTGCGGGTTTTTAATGAGTTCAAAACCAGTCATACCGCCACTTCCTTGATGTCTAACCTGAGACAAGCAGGTGTAGAAATTGTGTGGGACGTTTATTTATACCCGCTATTCTATACGATGAAGCGACAAATTTCACAATTTTCCAAATAAAAAAGAGAGCCGCATTGGCCCTCCTTCTGTTATAACATTCTGTAAATTAGCGAATTTTCATCGCAAGATCAATAATCTGTGCGCGCATATTCGGATCACTGTTCAATCTCAGATACATGTCATCAATTGCCAGTCTGTTCTCCCGATATGTCTTCTCATGCTTCATGGTTGTATGAGACCATTCAATAAGTTCATTTTCTGCCAGAACCAGATTATTATAGGCATCATGGAAGCCGGTTGTCTGTACAAGCCCTTCCATGACTTCCTGAGTGATCTCCTGAGTTTTGCGTGTATCTTCCAGCTTCTTCTCCAGAATGACTGCCTGCTTCTCGAACTGTGTCTTTGCCTTCATGTAGCCCAGCTGGGACTTCGAATAAATCGGTTTCATAAGCTAACTTCACCCTCTAGATCATTGTGTATTTGTTGCTATTGTATCTTAATCTCTAGCAAATTACAAAAATAGTTATTGGTAAAAATCCGTTTCCTTCTATTATAAAAGGGTTCTGAACCAAATTAAAAAAGAGGCATAAAAGACCCATCCCTCTAGTCTAAACTGTACCCTATGTAAAGGACATTTCTAAAAAAGACTACACTGCTTTAAGAAGATGATCTCTGTACTGTACAGGGGTCATCCTTTTTAGGTTCCACTGGTATCTATAGTGATTGTAGTAGGTCATATAGGATTTAATTTCTCGTTTAACTGCGTCTAGTGAGTCACAGCTTTTCAACGAGGTTTCGTCCTTAAAATGACCAAAGAACGACTCCTGTGGTGCATTATCCCAACAGTTCCCACGTCTGGACATGGATTGCCCAAGACCCATACGTTTTACTTTCTTCTGAAAATCAGGATGGGTGTAGTGGGTTCCTTGATCGGAATGAATGAAGGCGCCTCTGCTCTTCTTGAATCTGCGATTTTTCTGTAAGTGAAGTAACGTATTTGTCGCCAAATCCATGGTCATTCGCTCCGACACATAGTAGGCTACAATTTCATTGGTTGAACTATCCTTGATGGTTGATAGGTAGGCTCTCTTCCCTTGACCATAGTTTAAATAGGTAATATCCGTAAGAAGCACCTTGCCCGGAATATCCTGTTTAAAGTTACGTTGCAACAGGTTAGGCATGGTTCGATGCTCCTGGGTTGCCTTCATCATTTGTCTGTAGGGATTTGCTTTTCGATGAGGACATATCATCGCATATTTTTTCATAATTCGTCGAATGCGCTTGAGATTCCAGATGATTTGATATTGTCCTTCCAGCGTCATTTTGATAGAACGAGCACCTTTGTTTCGTTTCTTAAACTGAAAAGCGCGACGGACATGCAGGCTGATTTCTTCATCTTTCTGTTCCTTCTGCATGCGTCTGTGAATGGCTGAATGACTCCAGTAACGATAATATCCACTTCTAGACACGCCTGCCGCTTCACACAAAACACTCACCATGCGCTGGAGTTGATATTTCTCCATCACCTTTCGGATTAACCTGTATCGCAAATTCGGTGTTCGTTTTACTCGTGATTCCACCCCCGTTCGGCCAAACGAATCTTTTTTAGAAGCTCGTTCTCGGCTCGAAGCAGATGAATCTGCGCTTCCAGTTTCGCGTTCTTCTCTGCCAAACTCAATTCTCGCTTCAGGGAGCTGCCAAAATGCTTGCCTCGTGTATCTTGTAAGCCTGAAACTCCTTGCTTGTTGTAACTTGCTTTCCAACGTTTAGCAGCGGCCTTGACCCGGTTCATGCCAAGGGTATGAACTTCAAATCCACACGTTTCAAAAATTTCTCTAGGCATCTTTCCTTGCTGATTCGATGTAATAAAGAGTTGTTTAAACTCGTTCGTATACGTGATCCCTTTGGTCGTTACGGACTTCACATAAGGATTTCTAGCCAGCTGCTCCACTTCATAGGCTGTAAATGTTTTTTTACTCATTCATCATGCTCCGTCCTGGTCTTGGTCATAGGTCTATAACAAAAATACCCCATAGAGAGACTTTTTCAAAGTGTCTACTCTATAGGGTACAGTTTAAGTCCAAGGGACAGGTCTTTTAAGACGTTCACAGAGCTTAACTTAAGTTTTTAGGGAATAGCTTGGTACTCTTCTTGAGCAACTCTACGGCAATTTTAGCCGCTTCTGCGCGGGTCATATTGCCTTTAGGATTGAATTGGAACTGCTGCTTGGTTGAGCCCGGTACGGTTACTGGGCTGCCCTCCATAATTTTGGCTTTCGTAACGGCAAGCACCGCAGGACGTGCATAATACTCGATTGACCCTGAATCAAGGAATGATTTTCCAAGTGTAGCTGCAAGCTTGCTGTCGTTCGCAGCTAATTTGGAGTTCATAGCACGAGCAATCATCACGGACGCTTGTTCTCTGGTAATTGGCATCTCAGGTTGGAAATAACCATCACTCAGACCTTGTACAATACCTGCACGTGCCGCAGTTTCGATCGCCTCATAGGTCCAGCGGTCCGACTTGGTGTTGGCCGAGACGTCCTGGAACGTTTGCTGATTCGCATAATTCAAAGGAATATCCAGCCCTTTAACAAGCAACGTCGCGAATTCACCACGAGTGGTCTGATCATCAGCACCAAATGAGCTTGCTCTCAGCGGATTCATAATACCTTTGGAATACAAAGCATTAAGCAGATTACGTGCCCATGGATGATTCGTAATATCTGGATAACTTCTGCTTAGCTTCATGACTTTGTAGTAACCAAACTCATCAAACGGAACTGTGATGGTATGGCTCTTGGTATCCACGATCCCGCCAATAGGAACCCACTTACCTACATTTGTTTTATCCGAATATCTGAATACTGTAATGGTTGAACCCACATCGTCAACGATGGAAGGATCATATGTGAGTTTTAGACTTCCACGCTGGGAAGGCGTCAGCACTCGCTCTGCTGCATACTGCGTGAAATTACCTTCCAGGCTGTATGGAGCCAACCCGTTAGTTCCGGCACTATAACCACTTTCACCCTTATCCCCCAATTCACCGATACCACCATGAATCCAGTAAATTTCGGAGATCGGTGTGAAGTTGTTTGTGTTCAGTGTAGAACTGAACAAGCCCGAGAGCTCAGGGGATACTGTAATAAAGCTCTGTGCGTTTTCACTACCTTCATCCGGTGAACCAATCCAGTTACCATAGTCATTCTTGCGTTCTACAATTCCTTTATCCGGATCAGCTATACCAAAAAGTATTTTGTTATCTGGATAGAACTTCGTCATATTTCTTACTGTTGTAGATTGAAGGACCGTTCCTTTTGGCATGGAAAGCTCTACTTTTTTGTTAAACACGGTATACTTGTTGGCTACTTTTGGAGCCATATACTGTGTATCGGTTGTAATCGTAGATGTATAGAAAACATTCACGGTATCATTGATGGTTCCACCTGGACGAGTGATTTGAATTTTGATTACGTTATTCTTATCAGGTTTGAGACCTACGTAATCCAATACAAAACGACTGTTCGAATCCGTCCGTTTTACCGCTTGCTCCTTATCAATGACAACTTGAGTCGCGCCTTCGGCTTCAATATCAAACCTTACAAAGTTTTTGTTAACCACAATCTTGTCTCCAACCGTTGGCTGCGGAGCAAGGATACGATAGGAAGAAGGCTCGCGTACAATTTCAAGTCTTTGTGTTGTTCTTGCACCCGTTCTGTTGATCAGCTCGAGCGTATATACGTGTGTTCCCGGAGCATCGAACTTCTGATTCTGGATTCGAATGAAAAATTGATTTTCATTACCTACAAAATCATACGTCGGCAGGCCATCATTACCCGGCTTGTTCGTTTCAAGCACTCGATCTGTTGCTTGTGTATGAGTGAAAACGAGCTTGGAGCCGAAGTATACGTTGGCAATCTGCGCACCGCCGCCATTAACAACCAGATCATAAGACTCTTCGCTTGTTACATACTTGTCCTCTTTGAATGCAAATTCAGGTGTTACTGCAAAAATCTTTTTCAGTTCATCTTGAGTATAGCTCGTTAAGGATTTATCGACAAAAGGCTGTCTTGAATCCTTAGGAACCAACGTAGGCATAAACGTCGTGATTGTTGACTGATTTGTGTCGATTACGTTGATTCTTAGTGTCGTAGTTATCGTTGTTGGCTGTTTATTCGCATCCTCATCAACAGCACGAATGACGATGGTATTCTCACCGTAAACGATAGGACCTTCTTTTAATACCTTCAATTTAATTGAAAAATCTCCATTGGCATCAGGGAATCCAGTTATAACCTCAGCGTAGTCGGTGTCCTTTTTAAGAACCTTCCCGTTGACTACAAGCTCTGGCGTAAAGTTGGTTCCCAGTGTCTTGAAACCAATAAATTTACCTGTAACCACCATCGTTTGCTCTGTACTCTTGGAATCAAAGCTATAGGTTTGTCCGTCTTGTAAATTTTCTACATAGATGGAGCTCACAGATGAATACGATATTTTAGCTACTTTTGGCAAATCGGTTGGTTTACCATAATAAAATCTGACTTGCTGTTCTCCGCTCACAAACCCGGTAATTTTGTAGATTTGCTGGTTGGCTGTTAATGCCATATCACTTGTAGTTGGAACTGCATCGATTTTTAATTTGGTTACTCCCGTAGGCAGATATTCACCAATAAGAGTCGCACTGTTAATTGGCTTGCTGGATTCCACCAAAATATAAAATGTGTCGCTTTTCACTCGGGAACCATCCAGCTTCGTTTTGGATTCTACCGGTCCAGAAACATAGTCAGGAAGATAGTACATGTTCAGAATATCTTGAGATCCTGGGGAATAGATGTATCCGCCCACAAAACCTGTACTGAAGTTACCGTAGGTTAAGTTAACCTTCACCTCTTGATTTTTCTTCACATCGGTTCCACCATCAACCAATTCCATATTAAACGCTGTGTCCACTTCAAAATCCACCAGACGATACTCCAGACTGAGTCCATCTGCTCCGGCAATTGTAATTGAATCCGTTACCCGAAATACAATCGGCGTAGTTTGATTCAGATTACTGTTGGAGATCACGATCGAGCCATTGGTTGGGCTAAAATCGGAATTACTTGCCGAATATGGCAGTAAAACCTGACCTTTTATTTTCCCTTGAGTCTGTCCTGTTTCAGTGAAATTGGGATTAGCATCATTCAGAATAGATTGTGTTTCTGTGCCGACGGTGACATCCAGCTTTGTGAAAGGCTGATTTTTGTCAAAATAATAAACGGAGCGCTCCGTCTCTATTGAATTAGATGCGCTTGAGATTTTGAATTTAAGTGTATTTAGTCCTGCTGTCAGCTTCAGCTGCGGCAAGAAAAACGAGCCATCCTGAAGCATAGAGGAGTCGAAAGAATCGCCCCCATTAACGGTAACGGTAACTTGAGTTGCATTCTGTACCTTACCTTGAATGGAAACCCTCTCTGTATTAACGACTGTTTCAGAACCAGCGTTCAGATCATATGTTGCATTTCCAGTACCACCTGAGACGACTGTCGAAATTTTAAAATTTTCAATATACGGGGCCTGGTCATATAGAATATAAAAGGTATCCGAGCGTTCTACAGAACCCTGCACACCTAAGAAGGTAATTTTATTAAATCCTGGAAACAAGGTAAGATTATTTGCATTAAATTTGTTATTACCACTGCTGTCCGCTGTCACTGCCGTAGTAATTGACTTGGTTTCATCAGCAACCCATTTACTTATTCCGCCATCTACCGTCGAGTTCAACTGTTCTACTTTTACTTTCATTGTATCTTTGGATACAAAGGAGTAGGAACCCGAAATGCTAATCGTTGATGTCGTTGTTGTATAGGCATTACTTCTTGAAAGGAATGCTTTCCCCGTCACTTTATCGATCAAAGATAAAACGGAAGTTTCTCTCAGTGCCTTAATATCGGGTGTGAAATAAGTTGAATAGGCATTAGATCCCGTCGTGTCACCGTCCGCAGCCGAAGCAACGGCCCCACCGAATAGACCCTGTGGGAACAATGAGAGCACCATGGCGACCAACATGATCCAGACCAACGGCCGTTTCTTTTGTTGCATTACGTATCATCTCTCCTCTTTTTAAGTCAGTTACCGTTATTTATCGGCAAAAAGGTTCCAATTATTTAGTAAAAATCTCAATAAAAACAAAAAAGCCTTATCCACACGGGATAAGACTTGGGGCTGAAATGATATTCAACAATAGCGGTAATCAATAAAAATGTATTTAAGATTTCGAACGGGTCTGCGGGTTCAGCTTGACGCGCATACGCATCAGGAAGTTGATGACCGGCTTTCTCGTTTTGCTCACGAGACCGATGACCTCCGCGCCCACTTGCAGGAAAAACATCATGATACAGATGACAACAAAGGTCACCCAGTTGGCTTCAAACATCGCTGCGGAGGACTGGATAATCGCCAGTACACCGAAGAAAGCAGCAATACCGTAAATGATCAGCACCGTCTGACGGTGGCTGAATCCAAGCTCACGCAAGCAGTGATGCAAGTGACCTTTATCCGGTGAGAAGATCGGCTTCCGTTGTACCGCACGACGAATAATGGCAAAGAGCGTATCCGACAGCGGCACGCCGATAATGATCAGCGGTGTAATGAAGGACACCACGGCAATCTGTTTGAATCCGAGCATCGACAGCATAGCCAGAGAAAAACCTAGGAATAACGAGCCCGTATCCCCCATAAATATTTTGGCCGGGTGGAAATTAAAGAACAGGAATCCGATAATGCTACCAAGCAGCACCAGACACATCAGAGCAATCATCGTATTGCCCATCAGGAAAGACATCACTGCGATCGTACCAATAGCAATACCAGACACGCCAGCAGCCAGACCATCCAGTCCGTCAATCAGATTAATGGCATTCGTTACCCCGACAATCCATAGAATTGTCAGCGGAATCGATACCCACGTTTCAAGGGAAGAATACGCATCCTGGAACGGAATGTTCACGAAGTCTACACGGATGTTAAATCCGAACACAACAACTGACGCAGCTACAATCTGGCCAAGCAGCTTGACTTTGGCTGACAATTCAAAGCGGTCATCCAGTGCACCAATCAATACAATGATGGTACCCCCGATCAGAAATGCACTGACAAAGCTCATATCCCTGGTCGTAAACCATGAGGATACAAATGGAAGCAGCGCTGCAACCGTAACGATAAATGCCAGATAAATCCCGAGACCGCCAAGACGAGGCATAATCCGGGTGTGCACCTTACGTGCGTTTGGCTTATCCATAGCACCGATGCGGACTGCGAACTTTTTGACAAGTGGTGTCAGAGCTAAAGCAAGTCCCATTGACACAAGAAATCCAATGATAAAGATCGCTACCATTTGAACATTCGACCCCCAATTATAATACCGTACAAAAATTATAAATCCCCTGATCTCTTTTTCTTTCTATATATAAAAAAATGTTGTTTGTCACTGTTGATGAAAATGTTCCTGTTGCACATTTAACGGAGAGGGCAGAAATAACCTGTAGAAGCGCAGCGTTCGCATTTATCACCGAATTTCATCCTTGAACAAGGATAAATAGAAATTTGGGGATAAGGGCGATCAGAAGGTTGCCTTGTAATCGTAGTAATAAGTGTAACAACTCCAGTTCTAGCCAGAGTGCCTAGTGCAACTTAAATTTTTTCATGGAGTGGCACACGTGTGCCGGAATGAATTATACGCTGATCACCTGTGAAAAGCTATCTTCAATTTCTAGCAAAAACACGCAATTATCTCGCAATTACCTGTTTTTAACGGGCTTTTGTCACGTTTTCTTTGTCCCGCATCACTTTCAGAGCGAATTTCGGGAGCGCAAGCATACGTCCAGCCCGGCTAGGTTCACGAAGCAAACGATAGAACCATTCAAGTCTCAGCTTTTGAAACAGCTTGGGTGCCCGTTTCATTTTGCCTGAGATGATATCAAAGCTGCCGCCAACCCCCATGGTGACAGGAACCTGCAGCTCATGCTTGTATTTGTGAATCCAGGGCTCTTGCGTATCCGCACCGCGAGCAACGAACAACAGATCCGGTGCAGCCTGCCGAATAGAAGCAACAACCTGCTCATCCTCGGCCGGACCAAAGAAACCGTCTCGATAACCCACAATACGAATAGCCGGATATTGCTGTTGTAACCGATCTGCGGTAGCTTGAATCACCTCAGATGTGGAGCCAAGCAAGTACACGCCCCACCGATAGTTTTCTCCAACGCGTAGCAATTCATGTAAAAGATCAAACCCCGGTACCCGCTCGGCTACAGGATCACCGCAATAATTGGCAGCCCACACCACGCCGGTTCCGTCCGGAACAATCATCTCGGCATCCTGCATGACCTGCATCATCGCCGGATTTTCCAGTGCGGCCATAACCATAATCGGATTGGCGGTAATGATCTGATGCGGCTGTTTGGACAGCACCGCTTGCTCAAGCACCTCGACCGTTTCTTTCATCGTTAACTTGGAAAAAGGAATACCATAGATCGAAACGGTAGGAATAGATCCCGTCTGACTCATTGTTATCTCATCCTTTGCGGCCTAAATAGGTAATAATTTGCTTTGCAGGCTCTCTGGCCTCCTGCTTCAACGCCGTAATGCGATCCTCATGCTGCTTCAGCCATTGGGAACGCTGGTCCAGCAATCCGGCTACCTGCTCGGCAAGCTTGTCGCCATCCAGTGAGCCTGTATCTCCCGCTGGTTCACTCTCCAGTCGAAGCAGGAACTGATCGATCTTGGGATCATATGAAATGCCGACTGGCAGAACGTACTGGGAAGCTGCGTAGATCAGACTGTGCAATCTCATACCGATCATCAGATCACACCGGCTCACTTCCTCCAACATCAATTGAGGATCGGTGAGGTCCTCTGTGATACTGATCTCACTGCCTTTACCGGTTATATCACCGAGCATCTCCATAATAAAACGCGAGGCCTGCACATCATCAGGCAGATGGAATGGCATGAAGCGCAGATGCACTGCCTTCCTGGCAGCCAGCTTCTTCAATCCGGCAGCAATAGCTGTCAGCTCCTTGCGATCCGCTTCCCAGAAACGAACGGACACACCGATCACTGGAAGCTTGACATGTTTCGTCTCGGAAGTATCCGAGCCTACTTGCTGCTGCTCCAACGTAATATCAGCGTCAACATCTACACCAGAAGCATCATGGGCAACAACAGTGCTGTTACCACCATCAGCAGTTGCATCTACAGTATCAAAAGCAACATTTTCTCCGCTGCTTTGTACAGATACTTTCTCCGGCAACGGCAGCCCCATCACCGGATCAGGCACAACATGAATCTGATTCCACTTCAGTCCAAGTCTGCGTAGATAATCTGCGGACTGCTCATCTCGTACCGATACGTAGGTACAGGACTTGAATACCGATCTGATCATCGGGTTAAATATTTTACGATTCACAGGGCCAATACCCTGAGCATAGATAAATGTAGGCTTCTTCAACCATTGAGCCAGCTTGATCACACCCAGATAATAAGGGATGGACTTCAAACCCGTTGCATCCTGCAGCAGACTGCCTCCGCCACTGATGAGTCCATCACTCTCCTTGAGCGCTTCACGAACTTCCTTCAGCTTCATCCGATGTACAGCACGCACGCCATACATGGAGGTTGTCCATGCGGGGTCGATCGAGAGCACAATCGGTTCAATGGTCACATTGGATCGCTGACTCTCTTCCTCCAATGCGTTCAGGATGGATTTCAGTACAGCTTCATCTCCGCTATTGCGAAATCCGTAGTACCCTGAAATGACTAGCTTTTTAGTAGTGGGGACCATTTTTTCCAACATCCTTCCGCGACTTGCCACACACCCACAGCAATGATACCAATGATCAAGCCAAGTCCGAGTCCCATCACACCGCGAATCAGTGACAGCACAGCCGGTGTATGAATATGCGCAAATGTATCCACCATAGACAGTTGACCCATCGTAGCGATAATCAGCGCAAAGATGACTTTACGGTATTTTAAAGCGGCGAACACGCCAACGATAAACAGTGGGTGTCCCAGCACAAATTCTTTAAATCTCGGCCGTACACCAAAGGTATCCTCCAGCGTTGTACGCAGGAACATCTCAAATGGCGTAACCGAACCGGAGTTGCCTGTACGGCTCAAATAATAATATCCAACAACAGCAGCAACAAGTGCCAATATCACCATAATGACGGTAATTGGCATACGGAGCAAATCCTTGATCTGTTTCACAGAGATTGAACCCGAGCCGCGGTAGAACACAATGTAGAGTGCAACCAGCCCGATCGGGGCAAAGTGCAGCAGGCTCACACCACGGAACTGGTTAATCACCAGACTGTACGTAATGTTATTCAACAATGCAATCACAAAAGGTACAGCTACGAATGTAAGAATTGAAGTTCTTACATACAGAATAATCGTCTGTTTCAAACGGCGACCCGCAGGGGCATCCGGTTGACGAAGCTGCTGCGCATTAACGGTACGAACCGCGAGGACCATTGCAATGGTTGGTGCAGCTATCGCCGCCAGCAAGGCAATCGCCTGCTCTAACAGCGTTGGCTTCATCAGGAACAGACCTGCGCTGCCCACCAATCCAAGAAGGAATACAGCAATCGTGATTACAGGTACAAAATAAGAAACCATGAGTGATATTAAAGCGATAGCCCCAATAAGCGCAACCAGCTTCGCATACCGCTGAATGGATGAATCCTTCACCGTGAATGCTTCGGCTTGTCCGAGCTCAAAGCCATGTTTGGCCATACGCTCAACGGCATGTCCCGGCTCACCCAGACTGTTGATCAGATTTTCGATCGGATCTGTGATCGCCGCTTTAGCTGTATTTCGACTTGGTGAAGCATTCATATAGATCATACGAATGTTGCGGTCCTTCGTTGCCAGCACGAAACGGTCGGCAATCGTATCCACCGTCAGATTCGCATCTGCATCACTTAACGAGTACAGACGGGCTACGTTGTAATCAATTTTGTAAGCCAGCGTCTGGAATCCAGCCTGCGGTTTTTTGAGATTTTCAATAGCAGCCAGACCGATATGATGTTTGTTCAACAGCTCAGCAAACTGATCCAGGCTCTTCATCTCTTCATTATCATTGTACCCTTTGACCGCATCTCCATCAAACAGAATACGTGTCACACCATTCTCTTCGAAGAAGGTAAGCAAACGTTCCATCGATTGCTGGTTGTATGGCACACTGTCCGAGATACGGGGTAAAATATGAAAACCTTTATCACGCAGCATTTTCACCGCGACCGGATCGGGCTGCATCGGCTGCATGTTGGCATTCTCCGGTGGTGTCTGCAATATTAAGCCGCTGCGACCTTCATATTCCCATGGTTCAACAGGAATCTGACGCTCAGCGAACGTTTGTTCAATGATAGGGGTGTAGGTCTTTGCGTTCTCTTCCGACGTGAACAACACGTACGTATAATTCGCATTGGAAGGAATGTTGCTTTTCGTCATATTCGCAATATCCTGACCAGAGTACACCATTAAGCGGCGTGTTTTCTTGAGCTCGTCCAGCGTGCTCTCAAACACGGCCATCGTTGTCACGCCAGCCTCTTTGAGCCGCGCTGCTTGTTGATCAATAAAATCCTGGGGATGAGCCTGATAAGCTGAAATATCCAGCAGTCCTCGATAGTTGAAGACCAGCTCCACTTTATTCGCCGAAGATTCCGTCTGCACCCGATCACGGATGACAGGAATGGATGCTACCAAACCGATAATAACGATGAGCCACAACCACTTCCGGGAAGCATTATTCCATAAAAGCCATTTTTGACGCACTACATGTACCTCCTCAGTTGTTGGAACCAAAACTTGTTTTCGCATGCCCCGAAGGGGATTAGTCTCAGCATGTGTTAACATGCTCTCTTATATGCCAGCACACCTGCTCTTTTATTTCAAAGAAAAGCCCCTCCGCCAACCAACCTTACGGTGCGGAGAGGCCTTCTCATCTTTTTATTGCAACACAATCGATTTTATTGTGCGTCTACACGGGACATCACGGCTGATGCCAGACGCTCCACTCTGCCCTCTGCATCTTCCAGGCTCTCACCACGTACTGCAAAGTAAACTTTGATCTTAGGCTCTGTACCGGAAGGACGCAGGCAGAACCAGGAACCGTCCGCCAAAATGAATTTCAATACGTTCTCCTTAGGAAGGCCATCGAGACCCAAAGAGTAATCCAGTACATCCTGAACAGCGATGCCAGCCACTTCCTGTGGCGGATTGCTGCGCCAGTCCGTCATTTTCGCCTGAATCTGCGCTACGCCGTCTTTGCCCTTGAGTGTGCGGGACTCCAGCTTCTCCAGGAAGTAGCCAAACTGGCTGTACAGCTCCTGCAGCACATCATAGAGTGTTTTGCCCTGGCTCTTGTAATAGGCAGCCGCTTCAGCAATCAGCATCGAAGCAAGGACAGCGTCCTTGTCACGGGCATAATTGCCGGAGAGGTAGCCATAACTCTCTTCATATCCGAAGAGGAAGGTATGACTTCCGGTGGCTTCGAACTGGTTCATTTTTTCACCGATATATTTAAAGCCTGTCAGGGTGTTCATCACTTCTGCACCGTAATGCTGAGCGATCACTGCCCCCATCTCACTGGTTACAATTGTTTTGATTACCGCACCGTTGCTAGGCAGTGTACCTGTCTCCTGCAGACGGCTCAGCAGATAATGTACCATAATGGCACCAGACTGGTTGCCAGACAAGACGAAATATTTGCCATCCTTGTCCTTCACAACCGCACCCATGCGGTCTGCATCCGGGTCTGTACCGATCAGAATGTCCGCGCCAACGGACTCACCCAGCTTCATCGCCAGTGTGAACGCCTCGCGCTCTTCCGGGTTCGGGGATTTTACTGTGGAAAATTCGGCATCCGGCTGCTCCTGCTCGGCAACGATGTACAGCTGCTCGAATCCGATCTGCTCCAGTACGCGGCGAACCGGGAGGTTGCCTGTGCCGTGCAGCGGGGTATATACGATTTTGAAATCACGGCCGATGCCGGATTGAATCAGTTCACGGCTCAGACTGCGGCTTGCCACCGTGTCAATGAAGGCCTGATCTTCTGCTTCACCGAGCCAGATCAACAAACCTTGTGCTTCTGCCTCTTCGCGAGTCAGCTTTTTCACATCAGCGAGAGAAGGAACCTCTTGAATATATTGAATGACTTTCTCTGCTTCATGCGGAACCAGCTGACCGCCTTGGTGGTTGTACACTTTATATCCATTGTACTCTGGCGGATTATGGCTCGCCGTAACAACGATCCCCCCTGTAGCTTTCAGATGGCGCACGCTAAAGGACAGCTGCGGTGTGGAGCGCAGGGATGGATACAACTTGGCTACAATACCGTTCGCTGCCAGTACAAGCGCCGCATCCAGCGAGAATTCAGGTGAGAAGTGACGGGAATCGTGAGCGATGACAACCGAAGGTTTGCCTTCCTTGTCCCCATGCTGCTCCAGCAAATACCGGGCAAAGCCTTGTGTCGCACGACCAACCGTATATTTGTTCATCCGGTTGCTGCCGGCACCAATCACACCGCGCAATCCACCTGTACCAAACTCCAGGTTTCTGTAGAAACGCTCTTCCAGCTCTTTCGGTTGATCCTTCAGATCACGAAGCTCCTGTTTTGTTGCTTCGTCAATAGAAGCATCCTCCAACCATTGCTGTAGTGTCTCGGCTGCTGCTGCGCTTAACTGTTCCATATCCAATAAGCCCCTTCCGTCTATAAGAAATTCTGTAATCAGCTTAGCTGTTCTGCATTTTCATAAGTTGGACTAAAAACATTCACACCGTGCACTCCGATGACAGATATTGTGTATCGGATTAGTTCAACTTATCTGCATGATACATAAGTACCCAATTAATCAGCTTGGGTCTGACAGTGCAAACATGATCTCGCCTTCAGCGACGATTTTGTCATCTACGCGAGCTGTTGCTTGACCTTTGCCAATCGAGCCCTTCAGACGTGTGATCTCCACCTCAAGAATCAACGTATCTCCAGGCACAACTTGTCCACGGAAACGGAAGTTATCCAGTCCCGCCAAAAAGCCGATTTTGCCTTTGTTTGCTTCCAGATTAAGCATCGCAGCCGCACCAACCTGAGCCAAAGCTTCGGTGATCAGTACACCCGGCATTACCGGGTATTCAGGGAAATGTCCTACGAAGAACGGTTCATTGATGGTTACATTTTTCAAACCTACAGCACGCTTGCCATCCTCCATCTCCAGAATGCGGTCCACCAGCAGGAATGGCGGGCGATGCGGAATAATGGATTGAATTTGTTTGATATCTAGCACAATATAATCTCCTCTCGGGGTGTTTATACGAGGGCTCTCCATCATGCAATAATGTAATGTCGGCACATTAGAGTCGTTCCGGGAATGGATCGTTCCCTCGATCGCTGTTGTCCCCGAATTTTCTATGATCCATTTTCCAATGGTCAAAATTCCGTGACAAAGGCGAACGCTTCGCTTCTTTTGAACGATTCCTTTCCCTTCACTTACTGTAGTGCGGAAACCATTACCCAGCATGATCAAGTCGAGCTTCATATAAGTGGTTTTCATTTTCAGTTTGGTTCTGGTTTTCATTTTTAATTGTATGAAATGTGGTTTAAAGGTTAACAATAGTTATATCCTTCATGACTGCAGTAGTGAAGGTTGAGATAAGGGGTCTCTCTTCGCGAAGACAGCAAGTCTTTCGCAGGGGAGGCCTCTTCTGACGTTAAACGTCACCAATCATTATACTGTTTTCAACACCAAAAAGAAAACTCCTGCCTGCGCAGGAGTTTTCGCTGAACTCGTTATCTTATGGAGCAAATACCAGATCATAGACATGCTTCCAGGTACTCCATTGCCATACGGAACCGATATCCTGTTTGCCCAGTACCACATATCCAGCGACCATTCCGCCAGCGAGGGCAAGAACAAGCAGAATCGGAATCAGGAACCATCTTGCGATGCGCCACCAGCTCTTCTTTTTCTTCTTGACTTCCTTCGGTTCCGGCTTGCTGTTCTGCTGCTGTGTTTCTGTCATCCCATTCACCTTTATGCTCTCATATTATTGGCAAGACCCGCCATGGAATCACTGGACGTCAGCGCTCGTGCAGCCAGTTGATATGTCCGCTGTCCTTGCATGAGCAGTGCCATCTCCTGCGTCAAATCTACATTAGACTGTTCAAGGAATCCGGTGCGAATCGACGCCTGAGGCTCACGTGTTGCCGCATTAGCCCCGAACACATCGTCCTCGGTTAATCCTGCGTCCAGTCTAAACAGATTATCTGACAGCTGTACCAGCCCATCAGGACGTTCCACATCCACCATTTGCAGTTGTCCAGCAATGACAGCGTTAGCCGCATTACCCTGACGCACCAGCAAATTGCCTTTCTCATCAAAAGCAACCGTGCTGTCCTTAGGCGCCGTAATCGGCTGTCCTTGACGATTGAGCGCGAAGTAACCCTGGTCATTCACCAGCACCATCAGGTCCGGGGCGTTAGGATTAGCTTTGGGACGCATATCTGGCACAAAATGAAACGCACCCTGACGTGTCCACACCTTCTGACCATTGGCCTCCACAGCAAACAATGCATCCCCTTCAATCGCCAGATCTGTCGGATTGCCTGTTTCCTTCATGCTTCCCTGGGACATATCTCTGGTGAGATTAACCAGACGGGCACCAAAGCCCAGGTTATATCCCATTGGCGTCGAACGTCCATCCTGCTTGTACTTATCATCCTGCTGCTGCACACGCGTCAGCGCATCCTCAAAACTTGCCTGCTTGCTTTTATAGCCTGCCGTATTCACATTGGCAATATTATCGGAAATGACATCCAGTCGCTGCTGAATCGCGGTCATGGACACCTTGGCACTAATCATGGAATTGTTCATGCGATCGTCTAACCTCCCGGTATGCCTCGCTAAGGGCATGCAGCCCATCGCTATACATATATATCAATAAGCTGCGATTCGTTATACACGGCCAACTTCATTAACGGCTTTATCCAGACTGCGGTCGTAGAATTGAACCACCTTCTGGTTGGCTTCATAAGCACGGAATGCAGCGTTCATGTCAACAGTTGCCTGAGAAGCATCTACATTCGAGCCTTCCAGATACCCCTGATGAATCCGCACAACATCGGTAGCGCCCATGCCCCGTGCGGTTGCACCCGCATCTTCATTCAGGCTAAAGTTACCGTCCCCCTGACGAACCAACTGGTTCGGCTGGTCGATAATGTTGATGCCCAGCGTCACCCCTGTCGGTGCGCCCGTAGCAGCATCAAGAAGGCGGCCCTGCTCATCCACTTTAAATTGCTCTACAGCGCCTGTCAATACAATCGGCTGACCATTACTATCCAGCACTTGAGCGCCAGTCGAGCTGAGCAATTGTCCTGTTCCGTTCACATCGAAGTGACCATCACGTGTATAACGTGTGTCGCCGTTCGCATCCCGAACCGTAAAATATGCTTGTGGCTGATAGATTACGGTTCCGTCTGCCCTTACGAATTTACCGGAAGCATCAAATTGTATTGGCTCTCTTGTCTGCGGATCATTCACACTCAGATTCGAGGAGATCGCAAAATCACTTTTGCGCTTCGTTTCCATAAGAGCACCCTGAACATTCATTGACAAGCTTTCTTCGGCAAACACACCCGAGTTCAGCTTGCCTAGCCGCTTCGTGGGCAGATTGGCATCCCCGCCCATCAACGTAATGAGCATTTCCGGGAATGCACGGTTTACACTGTTCACCTGTTTATATCCCGTTGTGTTCATATTGACGATATTTTGTGTTGCTGTATCATGGCGGCGCTGCTCTGTAATCATTCCCGCAGCAGCAGTGTACAGACCTCTTAACATGAATGAACCCCTCTCCTCAAACGCCTCGCCTGCATCGCAGACCGCTGTTTGTCCGTTCTGTTCACCCGAAAGTGAACCTGCCTGCTTTTTATATCGGCAAACTAGAACTTTTTCTTAACGACTTGATCCAAATTATTCAACATAATGCCTGTGCCTTTCACGACACAATGCATGGGGTCCTCTGCAACCCATACCGGTACATGCAGTTCATTCGATAACAGCTCGTCCAGTCCGTTCAGCAATGCGCCTCCACCCGTCAGAACAACCCCGCGGTCAATGATATCCGCAGACAGCTCAGGCGGTGTGCGTTCCAATACGGACTTGGCCGCAGCGATAATAGATTGCACGGAATCCCATAGCGCTTCCTGTATTTCACTTGCCGACACGGTTACGGTCACAGGCAGACCTGTTACCATATCACGACCGCGAATGTCCATCTCGGCCTTATGTGCAGCCGCATTCACGGTACCAACCGCGATTTTGATATCCTCTGCTGTGCGTTCCCCGATCATGAGCTTGTATTTTGCTTTGATAAACTTGGTAATTGCTTCGTCGAACTTGTCCCCTGCGACTTTAATAGAAGAGGCGGTGACTACGTCGCCCATAGACAGGACTGCAACGTCAGTCGTTCCGCCGCCGATATCCACGACCATATTGCCGCTCGGCTGAAAAATATCCATTCCCGCGCCGATGGCTGCCGCTTTCGGCTCTTCTTCCAGAAATACTTCTTTGGCACCGCTGCGCTCGGCCGCTTCACGGATGGCCTTCTGCTCTACAGAAGTAATATTCGTAGGTGCACAGATCAAAATTCGCGGGTGGCTGTACCAGCTTCTTGCCCCTACACGATTAATGAAATGTCTCAGCATCGCTTCCGTAATTTCGAAGTCCGCAATAACGCCGTCGCGCAGCGGTCTGATGGCAACAATGTTACCCGGCGTACGCCCTACCATCCGACGCGCCTCTTCCCCGACAGCAAGGACCCGCTTCGTATCGCTTTCAATGGTCACGACGGAAGGTTCATTGAGCACAACTCCGCTTCCTTTCACGTGAATAAGCACGTTCGCCGTGCCAAGATCAATACCGATATCCTTGCTTAACATAAAAGAGCCCCCAAAGTGATATTATTTGGTCAGCGTATCCTGTGAAAAAGAGTCTCTTATCACGTCACCGCTCGTTCGACAAAGTGCAACATATATATGTAAAAATCGGGCTGATAAGATGTCATAATTCGATCCTGTACCAGCTTTTAACATATCATACTTCAGGGGAGGGATTCAATCCATGCTGTGAGCTTTTTGGCCTAGTTCTTGAAGAATATGCCTATGATTTAGCGGAAGCCAGCACCTCACGTTTTTTACCACTCGTTTTTTTGTACTTGATTTTGGTCGCCTCCCCGCCCCGCAAATGACGGATGGACTTGTGATACTCGAGAATGTGTTTGACCTGGTCAGCAAGATCAGGGTTGATTTCCGGTAAACGCTCCGTCAGATCCTTATGCACAGTGCTCTTTGATACGCCGAACTCTTTGGCAATGGTACGGACCGTATTTCTCGTCTCAACAATGCAGCGACCAATTTTGATGGTCCGTTCCTTGATGTAATCGTGCACGCTCCCGCCTCCCTACTGTGTGGATAGTTTGGTACATTATATGAGGAGCATGCCTATATATTCGCGGTTTAAAGGTGTGACAAGCTTCGAAGGTCCCATAATTTTCTGAAAAGCATAAAAAAAGCAGAGGTTATTCACCCCTGCCCATGTAATTGCTGCGGTAAAAATCATTTATTTTTCCGGAAGATATCCTTGCGGGTTCACAGGCTGACCATCTTCATACACTTCAAAGTGAAGGTGGTTCCCCAGGTTTTTGCCAAGCTCACTCACACCAGCAGATGCAATGGCATCCCCTTGCTTCACTTCATCGTCCTGCTTTACTTTGACGTCGGCAAGGCTTTGGTACACCGTTTTCAGGTTATCGCCGTGCGTAATTTCCACCACTTGACCTGTGAGCGGGTTCTGCTCAACACGTGTAACTTTTCCGCTGAGTGCTGCTTTGACTTCAAATGTCTTGTTATCACCACGAGCCAGATCCACGCCTGTGTTTGGAATAAATGTGTCATTGTACTGTACCATAGCCGCCTCGTGTTCCTCGCTGGAAGCTTCGTTGTCATAGAATGGCTTCACAACTGAAATTTCGGACGGGGTTGATACAGGCCATACGAAATTTTCCGACTTTGCAACCACTTCTACACTTTCCTCGCCGCCAGTTGTCGTTCCCTCGGTGCTCGCTGCGCCTGTTTCTACTACTTCTTTAGCAGAGTCCGGGTTGAGCGCTTTGTCGCCTGTTCCCTGATAGACCCACACTAGAGTTAGTATAATGCCTGCTGCTGCGATGTAAACTGCCGGGAAAACCCAACGTTTGGACATTGCTTTTCTCCATGAAGAGGGCTGAGCTGCCGGTACTCCCTGCGTTGTTTTAGGAGTTTCTTCTTGGACTGTTTTTTTGTTGTTTTGTTCATTCATCTTGATCACCTCAGTAACAAGTGTTACCGGGTGCAACTCTTTTATACACGCGCGACTCTAAAAATTTTCACAGTGCTTTCAAAGAGTGCTATATATGTTGGGGGTGAGTGTTAGTATGGGTGGTTAGTACGTGGGCCGCTCCCAGGCCAGAAAACCTTTCGACCGCTGCTGTCGAATCTTCGAAAGCTCGTTTTCCACTCATCTGAGCCATTGTAACGAATCTCAGAAGCTCTATTTCATCATTTCCCCCAACTTTCGGATTGTAACGATTCTGAGAGACTCTATCTACACTAATGGGCTGCTTTTACGCCTTAAACGATCAACTTTTTCAAAAATAGCGTTTCTGGAGATCGTTAGCCCCTACTTTGAGGCCAGCATTCTGGATGCCTGTCCGAAGGAGATCCCCGTGTAATAATGCTTCAAAATCTCGGTGGCCGTGTGTCCCTCCTGCGCCATGCCATTCGCCCCCCACTGACTCATGCCGACTCCATGACCGTATCCATACGTCGTGATCTCTACTTCGTCACCTTCTACCTTCCAGCTGAACTGGCTGGATCTCAATCCGAGCAGCTTGCGAACCTCCGGGCCGCTGAATGTTTCGCCTGCAATCTGTATCTCTTTAATTCGATGCCCCTCTGTAGTTGATAACACCTGCATCCATGAACCACCCTGCTGTACGCTCGCCGGAACACTATCCAGGTTTAATTTCTGCAACATTTCACTGCGCTTCATCGTAACCGTTTCTTTGAAGCCTGGTGCCAGCTGTTTATCCCACGGACTATCCACACTTTTCAAATAAGGAACCACGCTGCCCCACACGTCCTCTGCATTCTCCGTATAACCATTGCTGGTGGAAAAGAAAGAAGCGGTAATCGCCCGTCCTTCATAGGTCATAACGGCATCGCGACTTTCACGGACAGCCTGCTGCAGCTTCTCCCACTCTTTCTCTTTGCCCAGCCGGGTCCACTCTGCCTTCACCTGATCTGGTGGAATGAACACCTGATGACTTACCGTGTCCGTAACATCTGCCGCACCAGACGGCACTCCGCTTGTATCGTTCGCAGCCAGTCTTCTCACAATAAAGGTACGGGCCGCAATCGCTTGTGCCTTCAATGCTTCCAGCTTGAATTCTGCCGGCATCTCTGCTGCAACAACTCCAGTCACATAGTCCTCCAGCGGCAGTTTCATCGTTGTATTTGCAGCTGACAGGTACACTCGTACATATGGCTCGGGATAGGTTGCGGATACGACAGGTGCTGGCGTCTGTGTACGTGTATCTCCTGCGGAGCTTATATCCGAAGGAGAGGGTACAGGATCAACCTGCCCGCCCGCTCGTGGCCAGACCAGAATGACGGGGATTGCCAAAGCCAGCACTAGCAGTACAGATACTGCGGCTGCAGGCTGCCAGCGTCCGGACTTACGTCCCCAGCGCTTGCGACCAAAAGCCCGCATACGGCGCTTTTTTACTTTTTGGAACGCATCTAATTCAATGACAGGTGTATGCACCTGCTGCTCAGCAGCTCTCTGCTTTGTTCCTGCCGCAAGATCAGGCTCCGTTGGAAGAGGTACGATCCCGGAACGGCTTGTCTTCATGCTCTGAACAGTTAACGATCTCTCCTTCACTAGAGCTGGAGCTGGAGGTGAAACGGGCTTGTCTTTCTCAACATGCTTAGCTGGGTTATCTCCCCATTCCTGCATCCCGGATCGCGGGACAACAGGTATCTTCACCTGTACGCGAGCTTCTTTCATCTGAGCTAACCCTCCGTTATGCAGCACCGGATTGTGGCCGGTTCTTCTTTGATCTAATCCATAGTTTAAGGTATGAGTTTGCTCGATCTGATAGAACCGGATTTGAGAGAAACGAGGGCTTTGCGGAAGAGAGCAGGTGACCCTCGCCATGATATAACAATGCCCGCTAAACATGAATGCAGCGCCCTTTTCCATACCGAATCCTCACTCACTGACACTTCGCGAATGCCCTCTCATTTCGTTCAGAATCCGTACAGAATGGTCTGTTACGCTATTCAAGTTAGGACCAGCTATTAATAGAATCAGGTACTTAGAAGGCGAGCTTTTCTTAGATTTCATTGAAAATCGAACACAAAAAAAGCCAAGCCCGAAGGCTTAGCTTATGACAATTCCAACGTATGCATTTCCTCACGTATCCGCAAGCCACAGCCTGCTGTGGCAATACGAGGTAATACTTTGTTAGCCTTATTATCGTTTGCAGACCAGACCTTTGACTAGTGTCAACAGATCAGGTAAACAGACATTTTACACCCAGGTCGGCTGTATTTTGAACATTGGTGCTTCTTCCTGAACCTTCTCGCTAGGAGCTTTGGAAGCCTCTTTTGAAACTTCTTTGGAAGCATCCAATTTAGGCTCATCCACCGAAATGCGGTAAATATCTGCGCCCAGACCATTAAGCTTCTCTGCCAAATGTACGTAACCACGGTCGATGTGATGCACACCGCCTACCTCGGTTGTACCTTCAGCTACCAAGCCAGCAATGATCAGAGCAGCCCCTGCACGCAGGTCTGTAGCTGTCACTTTGGCACCCTTCAGCTTGGCATTGCCCGTGATGATGGACGAACGTCCCTCAACTTTGATCTCGGCATTCATCAATTGGAACTCGTCAACGTGCATGAAGCGGTTCTCGAACACCGTCTCGGTCACTACGCTGGTTCCTTCAGAAGCAAGCAGCAAAGCCATCATCTGGGATTGCATATCTGTCGGGAAGCCTGGGTATGGTAATGTTTTGACATCCACTGCTTTGAGAGGACGATCCGCAATTACTCGAACACCATTCTCGTCCGGCTGTACGGTTACACCCATCTCTTCCAGCTTGGCAATAACAGAACCCAAGTGATCGGAGATCGCACCTTCAACATAAACATCTCCACCGGAGATTGCAGCAGCTGCCATATACGTGCCAGCTTCAATGCGATCCGGGATGACCGTATGTTTGACACCAGACAGCTTCTCCACACCTTCAATACGGATCACGCCTGTACCTGCACCACGAACTTTGGCTCCCATTCCGTTAAGGAAGTTAGCCAGATCAACGATCTCAGGTTCCTTGGCAGCATTCTCCAGCACCGTTACACCTTCAGCCAATGTTGCAGCCATCATAATATTTTGAGTGGCACCTACGGAAGCCACATCCAGATAAATTTTTGCACCGCGCAGCCGCCCTTGGCTGCGTGCTTCGATATAACCCTGGCCCAAGCTAATCTCGGCTCCCATGGCTTCAAAACCTTTGAGGTGCTGATCAATCGGCCTTGTACCGATCGCACATCCTCCAGGCAGTGAGATTCTGGTTTGACCCAAACGCGTCAACAAAGGCCCCATGACCAGAAAAGACGCCCGCATCTTACTAACCCATTCATACGGGGCTTCACAAGAAGTCAGATTCTCCGCATTCACGGTAATCACTTCGTCCCGGTATGTAACTCCCGCTCCCAGCGATTCCAACACTTTGTTAATCGTCATCACATCGTCTAGAGGAGGTGCGTCAATAATAACGCTTTGTCCTTCTTCCCCTAAGAGAGAGGCAGCGATGATCGGAAGAACAGAATTTTTAGCGCCGCTAACTTTGACACTTCCGGTCAATCTTTTGCCACCGCGGACGATAAATTTGCTCATCATGGTTCCCTCCGCGCTTTTATTCCCTTTTCCTCATTCCGGAATACGTAAGCCCCACTGTGTTAGAAAGGACTGTTGCTGTGTGTGGAATTTCGACATATTCTGGCATGGTTGCTCAGATGTCAGTTCAGAAAAGAATTGGTTTGTATAATTCATGATCAATGATACCATGCGTACTGCTCACCCTGCTTCATGGCTTGTAAAACATCATACAGGCCATCAAAACATCGAAACAGACCCATATGGGATGATTTTTAGCCGGTTGCTACCGGGTATCCCGTTTATAACCTGCATAATTAATGAAAAATTGTGAATTCCCTAACTTCCATCATAACATTGTTGAATTGAACGATACAAGCATTTTTACATAAAACATTACAAATTGATCAAAATAAATGTTCACATTTCTTTCTTAATTTCTTAAGCCGTCAACTCATACTCTAATTGTTAACACAATTAATCGATGTTATTCGACATTGAGCAGCTTGAAGAACCTAACAGATGATTAACCACCCATCTCAACATTAAAACAAATTTTTCAGCATTTGTGTCCATGACAAGTAGTCAATAACAAAGCCAGCCACGGCATGCCCCAAAATAATAGCAAGCAGCAAATGCAGCAGTCTTCCCTGAGCACCTTTTGGTTGTCTGATGACCAAATCCAATTTCAGATTTTGCAGCGCCCACCATGATATCGCTATACATAAAAGGGAGACGACCATTGAGATCAGGCTATTTGTGCTCAACGTCTGGTTCACCTGATTCGCCAGATCATTAACCATACCTTCTTACCTCCACCTCGATTGTTGCAGCGATTCAGCATATCATATGCCAAACACCCATAACATGTTAGTAAATAGAATGTTCGGAGCAAGAATGCCGGTTCAGCTGACAGTTATACTCCTGTTTTGCAGGATCATCTGCTGACTCTAAGGAATATAGGCTGTTTCTCTATCTTTTGTCAATTACATTGTTTTCCACTTCAAAAACATTTTAATTTTAATTGATGAGGATTGGGTAACTAAACCGACATAAAAGAACGTTATATCGATATCGATTCTGTCATTTCCTCGGAAATAATTCAACTTTTTATCGTAAAAATGGTTCTATATAAGTTGAACTAAAGATTTTACACAACCCACTCCGATGACAGAACAACCTTCCAATCGCTGTTATCCCCAGATTTTTTCGATTCCCTTTTCCAAAAGGGAAAATCCGGTGATAAAGGCGAACGCTTCGCTTTTCCAGTTTTTTTCTGTCCTCTTCGTTAGAGTGTAAAAGAATAGTTCAACTTATATAGTAGCGGTATCCGCCTATAATTCTTTAGTCCTATATGTTATTCATCCTGAAAGATAATGGTGATGGATTAGAACATTTATACTATATAAAGAGGTGCACCTCTAATCTTCAAATTCACGAATCTCTTTAAAAAGGTAAAAGAACCCGGCAGACTGTGCCGCCGGGCTCTATAAATCACATTATTTGCCGTGTACGTTGATCCGGTTAACCGCTTTTTGCAAAGCAATCTCTGCACGGCGGTGATCAAAGTGGTCCTGATTGCTTTGGCTGGCAAGCCGGCGTTCTGCCCGCTCTTTAGCCGCACGCGCACGATCCACATCAATGCTTTCCGGGAATTCGGCACTCTCTGCGAGTACAACAACCTTATCTTTGCGGACTTCGATAAAGCCGCCGCCAATGGCAACCTGCTTGTTCTCTTTTCCGTTTTTGATAATGATCGGTGCAATTTTCAATGGGGTTACCATAGGAATATGCCCTGGCAAAATCCCCAGTTCCCCGTCAACCCCGGTTGCGATAATGCTATCCACCTGCTGTGAATAGACAAGACGCTCAGGCGTTACAATCTCCAACAAAAAGGTGCTCAATTCCATCCCTCCTGAAACTATCCGAAGGATAGCTCGCTTCATAAGGACAATCCTGGACTCAGATTATACCAGTGTTTTTGCTTTCTCCACTGCCTCTTCAATCGTACCCACGAAGAGGAATGCTGCTTCCGGCAGATCGTCATGCTTGCCTTCGAGAATCTCTTTAAAGCTGCGCACCGTTTCTTTAACCGGAACGTATTTACCCGGAATACCGTTAAATGCTTCAGCAACGTGGAAAGGCTGGGACAAGAAACGTTGAATTTTACGCGCACGATAAACGAGCGCTCTGTCTTCTTCGCTGAGCTCGTCCATACCCAAGATCGCGATGATATCTTGAAGCTCGTTATAACGGGCCAAGATACGTTTAACGCCTTGAGCAACGTTGTAGTGTTCCTCACCTACAACTTCAGGAGCAAGGATACGGGAGCTGGATGCGAGTGGATCTACCGCTGGGTAAATACCCATCTCGGAGATTTTACGCTCCAGGTTCGTTGTTGCATCCAAGTGAGCAAACGTTGTTGCAGGAGCCGGGTCAGTATAGTCATCCGCAGGTACGTAGATCGCCTGGATGGATGTAACCGATCCTTTTTTTGTAGATGTGATACGCTCTTGCAATTGACCCATCTCTGTAGCCAGCGTAGGCTGGTATCCTACCGCGGAAGGCATACGTCCAAGCAAGGCAGATACTTCTGAACCCGCTTGAGTGAAACGGAAGATGTTATCGATAAAGAGCAACACGTCACGGCCTTCTTCATCACGGAAATATTCCGCCATTGTCAGACCCGTGAGGGCTACACGAAGACGTGCGCCTGGTGGCTCGTTCATTTGTCCGAAGACCATTGCAGTTTTGTTGATAACGCCGGAATCACTCATCTCGTGATACAAGTCGTTACCTTCACGTGTACGCTCACCAACACCGGCAAATACGGAGATACCGCCGTGCTCTTGCGCAATGTTGTTGATCAGTTCTTGAATGGTTACCGTTTTACCTACACCGGCACCACCGAACAGACCGATTTTACCACCCTTCGCATAAGGCGCCAGCAAGTCGATAACTTTGATTCCTGTTTCAAGCATTTCGGCTTGAGTCGTCAATTCATCGAATGAAGGAGCAGAGCGGTGAATCGGGTTTTTCACTTCGGTTTTCACTTCACCATTGGTATCAATCGCTTCACCCAGCACGTTAAATACGCGGCCCAGTGTAGCTTCACCTACAGGTACAGAGATCGGAGCACCTGTATCCACTGCTTCCAGACCACGTACGAGACCGTCCGTGGAAGACATCGCGATACAGCGAACACGATTGTCACCCAGATGTTTGGAAGCTTCAAGCGTAAGGTCGATTGAAACGCCGCTTTCATTCTGCGTTTTAATCGTAATGGCATTGAGGATTTCCGGCAGACCGCCGCGATCAAACTCGACGTCAACAACCGGACCCATGATGCTCACAACGCGTCCTTTGTTCATCTTAACGTTCCCCTCCTACAAGCCTGCTACTTTTTGCATGAAATGAGTTATCTCATTAAGTGCATTGCAAGCTTTCATATATAAACACGTACATTCATAACCGTTCACGGCTAGTTCTCACCGTATAAAACATCCGTTAACCTTGCGCGTTAGCTCCCGCTACGATCTCCGTGATCTCCTGCGTGATTGCAGCTTGACGAGCCCGGTTATAAGTCAATGACAGTTCATTGATAAGCTTGGACGCATTTTTGGTCGCGTTGCCCATGGCTGTCATTTTCGCACCGAGTTCACTCGCCTTGCCATCCAGAAGAGCTCCATAGATCAACGTTTCCGCATAACGAGGCAACAGTACCTCAAGCACGGCTTCAGGAGACGGCTCATATTCGTAGCTGGCAGTCAAACCTTCAGAAGCAGATACCTCTGGTGTTTCCATTGGAAGAAGACGTTCCACCGTAGGAATCTGAGTCAATGCATTCACAAAGCGGTTATAGCAAATGAATACTTCATCAAACTCAGCAAGCTCATAACCGTGTACAGCCTCGTGTGCAATGGACTTGATATCTGCAAATTCAGGTGAATCGGACAGGTCCGTTGTATTCGACACCATATCCATCTCACGTCTTCTGAAGTAGTCACGACCTTTACGGCCAATGACGAACAGAGCGTAATCATTTTTGGAGTTATGCTTTTCCTTCAGTGTCTGATTCACCAAACGCAGGATGTTCGCATTGTATCCACCCGCCAGACCACGATCCGATGTAATCACAAGATAAGCTGTCTTTTTCACCGGACGACTTTCGAGCATTGGATGTTTAATGCCTTTTGTGCTTGTTGCAATGCTCGCTACAACCTCTTTCAGTTTCTCTGAATAAGGTCGTGCTGCTTCAGCCTTCTCCTGTGCTTTACGCAGTTTGGCTGCTGCAACCATTTCCATTGCTTTGGTGATCTGCTTTGTACTTTGCACACTTTTAATTTGCCGCTTGATTTCGCGCATGCCTTTTGCCATGATTTCACCACCTTAAAGTTTTGACAAAGTCAAAACTACTTCGTAAGCATACACTGAACTTTGGCGATGCCAAAGTGCCTTCGTAAGCTTCTGTAGACTTCAATTGAAATCGCACATGCAGACATGCGGAATCGTATGCCAACTCCGCAGCCGCATCTATCTATTAGTGTGAGGCAGCGAAACTTTTTCTGAACTGCTCAATCGCAGCTTTCAATGCGGTTTCGTTGTCCCCAGTCAAGTCTTTGTTATCCACGATGGATTGAAGGATTTCCGGTTTGGAACTTACCATGAACGCAAGGAATTCACGCTCAAAACGAGTTACATCACCTGTTGGAATCTCATCCAGATATCCTTTAACTGCAGTGTACAAGCTGACAACCTGTTGTTCTACAGGCAGCGGCTGGTTAACACCTTGTTTCAGGATTTCCATCATGCGGGCACCACGATTCAGGCGGGCCTGAGTGGATTTATCCAGGTCAGAACCAAATTGGGAGAACGCCTGCAACTCACGATATTGAGCGAGGTCCAGACGCAGGGAACCTGCAACCTTTTTCATCGCTTTGATCTGTGCAGAACCACCGACACGAGATACCGAGATACCTACGTTAATCGCTGGACGTTGTCCGGCATTAAAGAGATCGGACTCCAAGAAGATTTGACCGTCTGTGATGGAGATTACGTTCGTTGGAATGTAAGCAGATACGTCAGAAGCCTGTGTTTCAATGAATGGCAGAGCGGTTAAAGAACCACCACCAAGTTCATCGTTCAGCTTCGCTGCACGCTCCAGCAAACGGGAGTGCAGATAGAATACGTCACCCGGATAAGCCTCACGGCCCGGAGGACGGCGAAGCAGCAAGGACAATTCACGATATGCTGCCGCTTGTTTGGTCAAGTCATCATATACTACGAGCACGTGCTCGCCTTTGTACATGAAATACTCACCCATGGAGCAGCCGGAGTATGGTGCAATGTAGAGCAGTGGTGACGGATCGGAAGCCGATGCCGTTACGACGATTGTATATTCCATCGCACCTCTGCGACGCAGGGTTTCTACGACCTGTGCTACGGTAGATTGCTTCTGACCGATCGCTACATAGATACATTTCATACCGCTGCCTTTTTGGTTCAGGATCGCATCGATTGCAATCGATGTTTTACCTGTTTGACGGTCACCGATGATCAACTCACGTTGACCACGACCGATTGGAACCATTGCGTCAATCGCTTTGATCCCTGTTTGCATCGGCTCATGAACCGATTTACGATCCATAACGCCAGGTGCTTTACCTTCAACCGGACGGAATTCCGTTGTAGCGATTGGCCCTTTGCCATCCACTGGAATACCGAGCGGGTTCACAACGCGACCAATCAATGCTTCACCAACGGGTACCTGCATGATTTGACCTGTACGTTTTACTTGGTCGCCTTCACGGATATCCGAGTAAGGTCCAAGGATAACGACACCGACGTTGCTCTCTTCAACGTTCATGGCAAGACCCATAACACCGCTTGGGAACTCAACCAACTCGTTGGACATGACATTCTCGAGTCCGTATACACGGGCAATCCCGTCACCAACCTCGATAACTGTACCGACTTCGACTACATCGATATCGGTCTTGTATTGTTCGATCTGGCTCTTAATTAATGTACTGATTTCTTCTGGCTTGATACTCAAGTGTCCTCACCCCAATCTACTGTACTCGTCTGTTAAAAGACTGCTCAAGACGTTCCAGCTTGCCAGCCAAGCTGCCGTCATAGATCGTATCGCCAATGGCGACTTTCAATCCGCCCAGCAGAGCAGGATCGACAATGTTCTCGATACGAATCTTTTTATTCACACGGCTTCCGAATTCACGAGCCACCGCTTCTTTTTCTTCTTCGTTCAATGCATATGTCGAGTATACGTGAGCATCGGCAATTCCCAGGGAATCTCCTTCAATCTTCACATAGTCACTCAACAACTCTTCCAGCAACTCGACACGGCCACGCTCAATGAGGAGCTGCACCGTACGCAGGACAGGCTCAGACACTTTGCCATCAAGACTTGCCTGAATCACTGTTTTTTTGGCTTCATCCGAGATATTAGGAGATACGATAAATTTGATAATATCGGCATCACCAGTCAATCCATGGACAACGGCATGAAGTTCCTGTTCAACTTCAAGCACTCGCTGCTGCTCAAGCGCAACTTCAAATAGTGCTTTGGCGTAACGTTTGGCAACAATCGTATCGCGGCTCATTGTCGGCCCCCTACCTCATTGAGGTATTGGTTCACAAGCTCTTCCTGTGCAGGACCGTTCTCAACTTCTTTTTTGATCAGTTTTGAAGCGATCTGTACCGAAGCAGAACCAAGCTCACTGCGCAGTGCTGCAACTGCTTTGTTTTTCTCGCTTTGAATCTCTCTAACCGCATCGTCTTTCAAGCGATTTGCTTCAGATTTTGCATCTGCCAAAATCGTTTCAGCTTGTTTGTTACCTGTTTGTTTGGACTGCTCGATGATATCGTAGGCTTCCTTGCGCGCCTGCTCAAGAGCCTGCTTTTGCTCCTCAACATACGCCATAGCTTGTTCACGAGTCTGCGCAGCCTCATTCATCTGCGTCATTACGAGTTCACGGCGTTTCTCCATGATAGAGAAAAGCGGGCCAAACGCATAACGGCTAAGCAGCCAGTATAAAATAACAAAAGCGATAATCGCCAGAACTGTATTTTCCCATACGAAATTCAATCTGTTCACTCCTTCCTGGAGATATCCTCAGGCTGCACTTCCGAAATATAACGGACGCTACCTAAAAAGAAGGCGCGGAGGGCTGTGGCCTTCCCCGCCAAACCTGCATTAATATTAAGCCGCGCCGTAGAACATGAACGCGAGTACCACACCGATGATCGGCAATACCTCGATCAAACCTACCCCGATAAACATTGTTGTTTGCAGTGTGGATTTCGCTTCTGGTTGACGAGCGATCCCTTCTACTGTTTTGCTGATTACCAAACCGTTACCGATACCTGCACCAAGTGCGCCCAATCCTGCAACAATTGCTGCTGCCAATAATGCCATTGCTCCCATTTGTATATCCTCCTTAGAATAATCGTAAAATTTTATAGTTCAGTCCTGCAGAGCTAGTCCGTCTGGACTTGAATCTTAATGTTCTTCGTGTGACTCAACCGTTTGTGAAATGTATACCATCATCAATACGGTAAAGACAAAGGCCTGAATCGCACCGATAAAGATACTGAATCCTTGCCAAGCTGTCAGCAACGGAATCGCCGCAATGGCACCGATCCATTTGAACGCCGTCAACTTCATGATGGTGGAGATGAGCACCTCACCAGCGAAGATGTTTGCAAACAAACGCATACCGTGTGTAAGCAATTTGGATGCCGTCTCGACGATATTAATCGGGAAGAACAACCAATGTGGCTGGAAGTAGTGTTTAAGATACGCTTTGGTATTCTTGAACAATCCCAGTCCGTGAGCAATCAAAAACGCGATGATTGCGAGTCCCATCGTAACAGACAAGTCTGCCGTTGGAGATTTCCACCATGCGATTTCAATGTGAGGGTGAGCTTCCGGGTTCTTCTCATGTGCTGTGTTGTAAGCTTCAACTACACTAACAAGCGGCTGTCCCGCGATCTTGGCTTGGTCTGGTTCTGTAATACCAGTCACTACCCCGAAAGGAAGCCCCAGCATATTACCAACAAAAATGAACATAATCATCGTGGTTGCCAGAGTAAGGAAGTGCTGACCTTTCTTCATGTCCATCGTACTTGAGATCAGATTGCGTACAAATTCGATAGCCCATTCCAAAAAGTTCTGCAGCTTACCCGGGTTCTCCACGGACAAGTTTCTTGTTGCCAGCTTACAGATCACAAAGACAATTAAGCTAGTCACCACCAGCATAAGTAATACTGATAAATCCAGTCTGAATCCACCCAAATCAATTATGGGAGCTTCATGCATATTTTTCTCACCCCTTTCTCGCGCGCGATACGGTTTAAATCCTAAACTTCTGTGTTACGGGATAATATAATCCCTATAAAAAGGAGGGAAAATTGTGCAAGAAACAGTCCGCCTACAACCGCATATGTATTGAAGTACTGCGGAAATTGCATCGCCAGAAAAACACCGAGCACTGCAAGCGCTGCTCTTGTCAAAAAACCCAGATTCACCCTTTTCAAATTACCTCCGACCGCATCATCTGCCATAATTCTCACTTTACGTCCCAGATACGAGGCATTAATCCAGCTGATTACAGCACCTAATGCAATTCCAACCCCGATGGTCTGTATAGCGGGAAACAACGCAGCAATCAGAAAACAGATCATGAGGATGGTCAAAATACAAACGGTCATCCATCTGCGATATCTGGCTAGTTCACTCATCACTTTCCCCCATGAATTTTTTAGCAATAAAGTAAATGCTTACTCCACCTGCTGCGAGAAAAAAGAGAACGCTTACGGCGATCCATATTCCGCTTCCTCCAATGGTCTTGTCCAACCACGAGCCTGCGTAATATCCGGCAACAGCGAGCAAAGCAATCTCGATTCCAAAAGCTGTAACGAGCCCCATTGCTTTCCATACCTTATCATCATGGTTACGGGATGAATTTGGTTTGTTCGAATCGGCCATTTTCCACGCCACCCTTGCAATCCCAGTTAATTTTACTGAATGATGAGAGCCTTTGTCAATTGATTGATTTTAGCGTTTTAAAGGGGCAAACGCCGGGTTTATGGACTTTCAAAGCCCATAAACCCGCGTAAACCGTACAGTTTAACTGTATGCTATCCCCTCTATAAATCCAACAGAAAATGTGAATTATTTTTTGAACTTTCTGTGAAATGATTCCGGACGCTCACTATTTACGCCGAAATGGTGCAAAATCGCATTGACAATTCTTTCCGATGCATGTCCATCACCGTATGGGTTGGCAGCCTGGCTCATGCTTGCATATAACATTTCATCTGTAAGCAGAGCTTTGGTCCGTTCATATACACGTTCCTCGTCCGTCCCTACCAATTCCAGGGTGCCTGCTTCAATGCCTTCCGGGCGCTCTGTTGTATCACGCAATACAAGGACAGGCACACCAAACGAAGGCGCTTCTTCCTGCAAACCGCCTGAATCAGTCAGGATCAAGTGTGTGTGCGGGTAAAAGTTGTGCAAATCCACTACGTCTAGCGGATCGATTAACTGTATACGGGGATGATTCCCCAAAATCGCGTGAGCCGGCTCCTTCACAGCAGGACTGAGATGCACCGGGTACACGATGGCAATATCCTCAAATTCGTCAGCAATACGTTTGACGGCTTGGAAAATGTTGCGGTGAGGCTCGCCCTGAGATTCACGGCGATGAGCAGTCATCAACACCAGGCGTTTGCCTTGTGCCCAATCTAGTACCGGGTGCTTGTAATCCTCCCGTACTGTATATTGAAACACATCTGTTACGGTGTTGCCTGTGACGTAGGTACTAGACTCCGATTTATTTTCCTTGGCAAGGTTGGAGGCAGACCAATCCGTTGGTGCAAAATGCAAATCGGCCAGAACACCCGTCAGTTGGCGGTTCATCTCTTCCGGATACGGCGACAGCTTGTTCCACGTCCGCAGTCCGGCTTCCACATGCCCTACCTGAATCTGTTGCAGGAACGCTGCATAGCTGGCTACAAATGTTGTAAGTGTATCGCCGTGAACGAGTACAATATCCGGCTTCGCTTCGCGCAAAACCGGCTCCAGGCCGCCAAGGACGCGAATGGTAATCTCGTTCAGTGTCTGACGATCCTTCATAACATCCAGATCATAGTCGGGATGAATGTCGAAAACTTCAAGAACCTGATCCAGCATCTGGCGATGCTGCGCAGTTACGCAAACAATCGACTCTATCGACTCGGGATGTTTCTGCAATTCAAGAATCAGCGGAGCCATCTTGATGGCTTCCGGGCGCACCCCGAAAATGGTCATGACTTTAATTTTTCTGGACATTCAAGCAAAGCCCCTTTTCTCATCAGCATGTAATATGCTTATTTGGTTCCGTACAGACGGTCTCCTGCATCGCCTAATCCTGGCACGATATATCCATGGTCATCCAAACGGTCATCCAGTGCTGCCACATAGATATCTACATCCGGGTGAGCATCCTGTACCGCCTTGACACCTTCCGGTGCTGCTACGAGATTCATCATTTTGATCTGAGTGCAGCCGCGTTTTTTGAGCACATCAATGGCTGCGATTGCCGATCCGCCTGTAGCGAGCATCGGGTCAATCACAATCAGCTGACGCTCCGTCACGTCTGTAGGCAGCTTGGTGTAATATTCAACCGGCTGCAGGGTTTCCGGGTCACGGAACAAGCCAACATGTCCAACTTTTGCCGCTGGCAGAAGCTTCACAACGCCATCCAGCATACCGAGTCCTGCACGCAGAATAGGCACCAGCCCAAGCATACGGCCAGAGATGACTTTTCCTTGTGTCGCTGCTACAGGTGTCTGCACGTCAATCGTTTCCAGTTCTACATCTCTTGTAATCTCATAAGCCATCAATGTGGCTACTTCATCAACCAGTTCACGGAAATCTTTCGTATTCGTACGCATGTCGCGTATAAACGTCAGTTTGTGTTGAATCAGGGGGTGATCACATATTACTAATTTTCCCATTCCTTTGTCCCTCCGGTAATTTCTTCATGTGTTAAGCATTTCCAAATATACCTTGCCGTCATTCACAGGCCCGATAAATCCTGTATATTATATCATCACCCACACCGAATTACACCATCAAAGGGCACCTAATCATTACAGAAAAGCAAATCCTACAAAAACAGGACCGGAAAATGATCCATCCGGTCCTGTTTGCTCGTGCTGTTATGTCACTTGAGAGTTGAAAATGCATGTGAACACTATGGATGCTCCGCAAACCGAATGACCTTCCGATCGCTGTTATCCCCAGAATTCTCTGATCCACTAATTAAATGGTGAAATTCTGGTGATAAAGGCGAGCGCTTCGCTTCTTCAGGTTCTTTCGGTTTGCTCCGTCTGCGTGTTCACATATTAAACATCTCAAATACAAACAGCACGAGCAATGTTTTTTAGTAATACTAGTATTTAAGGTCAGTGTAGAGCGGGTATTGGTCAGTCAGGGCTGTTACTTCTGCGCGCGCCTGATCAAGTGTTGCTGTGTCTTTTGGATTTTTGAGCGTTTTGGCAATGATTTTACCGATGGCTACCATTGCTTTCTCGTCCATACCGCGTGATGTTGCCGCAGGTGTTCCGATACGGATACCGCTGGTGATGAACGGACTAGTCGGATCAAACGGAATCGCGTTTTTGTTCACGGTAATGCCGATGGAATCGAGCACATGCTCAGCTTCCTTACCCGTGATGTTCACGCTGCGTGTATCGATCAGCATCAAGTGGTTGTCTGTACCGCCGGATACGATGTTCAATCCTTCAGCGATCAATGTTTCAGCCAAAACTTGTGCGTTTTTCACCACGTTTTGAGCATACGTTTTAAACGAAGGCTGCAATGCTTCACCAAATGCTACAGCTTTCGAAGCGATCACGTGCATCAACGGTCCACCTTGGGAACCCGGGAATACGGCTTTATCAATGGCAGCTGCCCAGGATTTGCGGCACAGGATCATACCGCCACGTGGTCCGCGCAGCGTTTTGTGTGTTGTTGTTGTTACAAAGTGTGCATGCGGCACCGGGTTAGGATGCAATCCAGCTGCAACGAGTCCTGCGATATGCGCCATATCAACCATGAACAGAGCGCCAACATCATTGGCGATGGAAGCCAGCTTTTCAAAATCAATGGTACGTGGATATGCACTTGCACCCGCTACGATCAGACGAGGGCGGTGTTTGAAAGCTGCTTTGCGAACTTCATCATAATCAATGAGGAATGTATCTTCCTGTACGCCGTATGCAACGAAGTTGTACAGCAAGCCGGAAGCGTTAACCGGACTACCATGCGTCAAGTGACCGCCATGCGCCAGGTTCATACCCAGTACCGTGTCACCAGGCTTCAATGCTGCCAGGTATACTGCCATGTTTGCTTGCGCGCCGGAATGCGGCTGCACGTTGGCATGCTCTGCACCGAACAGCTCTTTCGCACGGTCACGAGCGATATCTTCAACAACATCCACATGCTCGCAGCCGCCATAGTAACGTTTGCCAGGATAACCTTCAGCGTATTTGTTGGTCAGAACGGAGCCCAGTGCTTCAATTACCGCTTCACTTACGATGTTCTCGGATGCAATCAGCTCGATGTTGTTCTGTTGACGCTTCAATTCAAGATTCATCGCTTCCAGTACTGCAGGGTCATTCTTGCGCAATTGTTCCATGTTTAAATTCCTCCTAAATTATAATGAAGTTATAAAGCGAGCTTTCAGGTTACACGCCTGACTTCGATTGCATCACCATCTTACGATCACTGTTATCCCCGGATTTCTTTGAACCCCTTTTGACAAAGGGGAAATCCGGTGATAAACGTGAACGCCACGCTTCTCCAGATTGGTGTTGCACTCTCCGTTTACGTGTAAACATCATTTCGCTTTATACGTTAGTCACAAAAAGTAGCATCTGGCTGCTCTTCCATTCGGTATACCGCACGCTCTCCGCCAATCAGCTTCGGACGTGTAAGTGCTGTTGTGACACGCGCCTCACCGATGTATCGAAGTGTTGTACGGAAAGGAACAGCAACATGGCAAAGATGCATGCCAATCATCGTTTCCCCGATATCCAGACCCGCATGAGCCTGAATATGTTCAGCTAGACACGGTTCGGACAATGAACGATAGGCCGCAGAAGCCATCGATCCGCCAGCCTTAGGCACAGGTACAGCCCCGACCTCTGTTAGTCCAAGCCGGTTTAGCAGCGCACGTTCCATAACCAGTGCACGGTTCAGGTGTTCGCAGCACTGAAATACGGTGTCGAAACCAAACTCCGTCTGTACTTCGCGAATGCCTGCAAGCAGCTGCTGCGCGACATCCACTGCACCGCTGGTGCCGATGCGTTTGCCTGCTACTTCACTTGTGCTTGTGCCAATCACAACGATGTGACCCGAGCCAAGCTTCCCGGCAATTGCCAGTTCACGCAGGATCGATGCGGTTTGCTGCTGCAATCCGGGTTGTTCTGAATCCAATTCAATCGTCATCCCATCGCCTCCCGATAAAATCATGCCCGCTGCTGCATGGCATTTCAGGTTCTATTATAGCGAAAAATCAGATGAAAGACGAAAAAAAGAGCAGTCTGCGGGTAACGCAGAATTGCTCTTTTGCCCAGGCGACCGGCCGTTTGTTTCGGTGCTCCATTGTGGTTGTGCCCACTTCGTCGCCAGTTACACCGAATCCCTGTTTTCCCCTTCATCATAAATCAACGCCACTCTAAAATCAACGATTAATTTACATTCCATGTTCTGTTTCTCTATCGTTCCTCTGTCTGCCTGATTTATTCAAGCTTATCCAACAGCTTGGATAACGCTGTACGAATCTCTGCCGCCGTAATATTGTAATCGTCCCGACTGCCTCCAAACGGGTCCGAGATATCAAAGCTCGGGATGCGCTGCCGAATCTCGATGGCACGCTCCCGCTCGGATGCCAGAATCTCCTGGCCCAGTGCCCGCTTCATCTCCAATGTGGCAAACAGGCTGTCCAATTCTTCCAGGTCATGAAGCACCTGCTCGTCATTTTCGACATACTCCTTCAGCGTATAGGTCTTCTGAATGGAATCGGGAAACACCTGCATCACATGCTGCTTGTGACTCCGGGTTAATGTCAGCACAAGATCCGCCCACTCGATCAGCTCTGCACTGAGCTGGGTAGATTGCGACGGCCCCTCTGCCTGATGGTCTTTCAAAACTGCTTCAGCATGGCGGGATATCGGCATGCCTGTGGATGCCGCCACACCTGCGGAACGAACATTGACCTGAATGCCGCGTTCGGCCGCAAGTTTACGCAAAAGCCCTTCTGCCATGGGGCTGCGGCACGTGTTTCCTGTACATACAAACAAAATATGCTTCATTGTGATAGCCTCCCCATATGATCCAGATGTGATATGCCTATCTTATCGTTCAACTGTTTTATTTTTAAAATATAAACAAAAGTCCAAAGGCAAGCAAGATGGCCCCGCCTACAGCTTCACCGTAATCGCCCAGATTCTGCCTTACCCGGCGCCCCAGCAGCAAACCCATGATCGACATCAAGCCGCCGCAGAAGCCAAAGGCCAGAATGGTCAGGACCAGATCACTGCTAAACATACCCAGCGAGACACCAACGGAGAAGGAATCCACACTGACACTGAGCGAAAACAAAATAATACCCAGCATGGATCGATGATCCACCAGCTTGGTCTCCCCTTCGCGAAACGCATTCAGAATCATGTGACCGCCCAGCAGCACCAGCAGACCTCCTGCCGCGTAGTTCGTTATATCACCCAGCAAGGAGCTGACATACTTGCCCATGTACATGCCAGCCAGCGGCATGATGACATGAAACAGCGCGGTGACGGTACTGATCTTCAATACATCCCTCAGCCTTATGCCCTTCATGCCAATTCCGATGCCCAGCGAGAACGCATCCAGTCCAAGCGCAACCGCCATAATCAGAATGGTTACCAACTGCCCCACATGGGCAGACACATCCCACATTCTCATTCCCCCAAGTCGCATAAAGGTTCTTGTACACGATATGCGGACAAGGACCTAAACATGACCTTTGCGGGACTAACCCCTCCTACCAGAAAAATTATTTATCCCACTGTATAGGCAGTTTTTCATTGGTCTCTTCGAAATCTTCAAAATCGTTGGTTTGTTTTATATAGGCTTGTGAAGCCGAAGTAATATCAAAACCGTTAAATTGCTCAAAAGCCGCATGGTAACTGTTTATATTTTCAAAGGTATCTTCCAGGTTGTCACTCATCCAATAAAAATCGTTCAGACTTATGGCATGTGTTTTTTTAGCAATCTCCCATGAATCATACGTGGATAACCCAAGAGATTCTAATATTTGATTCGCCCCTTGACGTTCCTTTGGAAAAACACGATCACTCAGCCAAAGCCTAATATCTTCCTCATTTGGGGAGGTGTCTTTATTAATATAAAATTGGCCAGAGTTATTACGCTTTAGCTTATTACAACCCAAATGGATATCCTGCATCTCCTAATTTAGCAGCTTCAGCTGTCGGTGTGTATTTCTTTCCATCCATTGAAAATTCCCCGATGACCACTGTCTTGTATCTAAGAAAATAAACGTTGGACATGATTATACCTCCTGACAACAAACTGTTTAATGAAATCAGCGTGTTATGAATAATATAATAAAATATAAACACCCATGGCTAGTGCAAGTGCGCCACCCTCTACTTGGAGTGCTAACGATCAGGAAAAGCCTTATTTCGGCAAATTTTGGCTTTGGAAAATGCTAACGATTCCCAGAGACGCTATTCTGCTGAAATCAGCTTGATGAGGCTCATTTTTCAAGATGTTGAATGAAATAAGCTTCCTGGAGATCGTTAGATTTCAAATATCCCCGAATCGGGACAAATAAGCTCCCTGGGGATCGTTAGCTTTCCATCTTTTAATTGAGCAGCCAGGAGCGCCAGGGGTGAAGCGGCGACTCAATCCACTTGAATAAGTTGATTGCCCGCCGCCTTGAGCAGCCGATTCATGACGGCTGCTCCCAGCCCCTCGCGTGAGCAGGCTTCCGCCACAATATATGTGGCGCCCTGCTCATCGCAGCTGCGCAGCGCGGCGTACAGCCTGCGCGCAGCCTCCTGCAGCTCGCTGGCGCTGCCCAGCGAGAACACGGCATCGGCGCGGTACTGCTCCGCGTGCTCGGCGAATGCCAGCACCGCGGTGCGCTCTCCGCGCTGCGCCGCCTCTGCGAGGGCGGCGCGGGTCCAGGCCGCCACCGCTGCGGGCGGCCCCTCCACCACGCACAGCGCCCCTGCGGGTGCGTAGTGCGTGTACTTCATGCCCGGCGAGCGCGGCGCCGGGCTGGTGCTATCGCCAGCGGCCCCTTCGGCGAGAAGCGCCGGGTCCGTGGCGACACGGGCGGCCACGGCGGACAGCTGTTCCGCCGTGATGCCGCCAGGGCGCAGGATGGTGACGGTCCCGTCGTCACCGGCCTGCACCACAGTGGACTCGACGCCCACCCCGGTGGGGCCGCCGTCCACGATGCCGCCGATGCGGCCATCCAGATCCTCCCGCACATGTGCGGCGAGGGTCGGGCTGGGCCGCCCGGAGCGGTTGGCGCTTGGCGCAGCCACGGGGCAGGCCGCCGCCGCGATCAGTGGCAGAGCCACCGGGTGGTCCGGCATGCGCACGGCCACCGTATCCAGCCCGGCGGTCACCCGCGGGGATACCGCCCCCGGCCTAACCGGCAGCACCAGCGTCAGCGGACCCGGCCAGAAGGCCGCCATCAGCGCTTCCGCTGTCTCATTCACCTCCGTAACCAGTTCATGCAGCTGGTCACGGTGTGCGATATGCACGATCAGCGGATTGTCGGACGGCCGTCCTTTGGCGGCAAATACCGCCTCCACCGCTTCCGTGCTGCGCGCGTCTGCGCCGAGACCGTAGACCGTCTCGGTCGGGAAGGCTACCGTCTTGCCTTGACGAAGGCAGGCCGCGGCCGCCTGCAAGTCCACGAGCGCCGTCTCACGAGCGGCGCTCCCCTTTTTCACATCGGAAATCGGGGAATGCTCTTGTTCTTGTACTACGTCTTGCTCTATGTCTCGCGTTCTGTCTCCCTCGCCCTGCGAGCGCAACAACGCTCTGACATCCCAATAGGCCGTGCGTTGTTCACCCTCATTCCGTGCTGCCCCCACATGGCTATGTCTGTCCTCTAACGAGGTGCGTTGCAATTCACTATTCTCATGCTCTCGGTTCATCTATATCATCATCCCTAAACGTCAAGTAGGTTCATTTTCAGTACATATCATTATATCATATCTCCGGTACTTCAGGTTTGGCCTGGTCGTGATGTGCCTTTCCCAAACAAACATGAATCAAAAAAAGAAGCCCCCGCACACTGCTGCAAAGCTTCTCCCTTTATTCCGCCTAACACCCTATTTTACGTATACACTAAAGTATTTTATTTACCTTGTTATGAGAACAATCCTGCTACCCAATCCCACAATTTCACAGCCACATCCCAGAGGAAAAATCTCGCTTCAGGCGTTTCCCCCTGCACGGATGCCTTCACTTCTACCGAGTCCGCTGCTGCGGCAGAGACTGTGGACGGCTTTGCCAGCGCATCTCCTGTGCTTGCATCAATGAAACACAGCGGCGGGAACAATACACACCACCAGTTTTGCCCCTTGCCTTCTCCCAGCGTAATGCGCACGGCTTCATAATCTCCCGCAGGGTATACCATACCCCCATACAGCTTCGTTGGAAAAGGGACCGTGCCCAGCTCCACCTGATAATCATAGGTCAGGCCGCGTTGTTTCAATTCCTCTCCCACCCGATTCTCGATCTCGGACAGATGCTCGCGGATTACATCACGTGCCTGCTCCAGACTTTGCGGGTCCTCCAGCTCTCCAACCCATTCTCCCATCTGCGCAACGACAGCATCCCGAATCTCACGTTTCACAAGCTGGTCTCCTGCCGCATCGGAATTAGCCAGAATCCGCAAACGGATCGACTGCTCCGGAATCGCCGTAGCGGCTACAGCCGCATCTGTTTTCTGACCTTCCCACATCATAATGACCATCATAAGACATACAATAATAAGTCCAATTTGCTTCACAATTGGTCTGCTCATCCCGTTCTCCCCCTCGGCTCGGTATCCCATCACGGTGCCAACTCTCTCATGTCTATCAGTATGCCCGGTAGAGAAGGAAGTAAACCTGGTACACGCACAAATCTATTAAAATAATAGAAATACAAATCAGCCAGTGAAATACCTCAGCACTTCAAGTGACTCTGCCAAACAGAGAATCATGTTATAACCTATACAAGACGTTTTAAGCATTTAATCATTTGTACTCCATAGAAAAAGGGGCTGTCCGACCTATCCATAGGCGTGCCAACCATTTAAAAGTAGATTAAATGTATAATATAGTAATTAGATATAATTAAATGGTTTATTATGTTGATATAAGTAATAATATGTTGTATTATGTAAATATACTAATGTTTTGTCAATTTCTATACATATAAATTTAGTCCTACTTATCTGCATTATCCTATCTATGCTTACAAAAGTGTGGCGCCACACATTTAATATTTGTAAGAAATTAAAGACTGGAGAGTGTTTATTCTGAAAAAGAAATTTTCTTCTTTATTGTTGGCTATTATGATGTTTACAATGTTCTGTGTTCCCGCTTTCGCAAGTGAGACGACAGGTAATACAAACGATGAAGGTGCTTCTTTTGATTTAAGTACGAAAGTTGCTCAAGAAACCATCACAACAACTCCGGATGGAAATACTATTGTTTACGGAGTTGAGCCTGTCATTGATCCAGATGCTGTCCAACCTTTGGCAAGTGAGTATCCTAATGCAACTGGTCAATGGAAAGTCTACTTTTACTCTGGGGTATTGAACGGAGAATATTATATTGATATTAATAGCAACAGTAAAATTACTAGAGCCTATGATCAATGGCATTTATTCACAGGATATACGGTTGCCAATTCTGGACTTGAACATACTAGTACAACCGCTAGAGGATGGTGGGATTTGGAACTCCTAGGATCGAGTTGGTTGTCAGCGAGATGGGAATTAAGAGCTGAGATGAATGGTACAACTCTCAAAACTTGGGTGAACTAATCTATTAATTTTATTTTGTATGGTATAAAGGTGCTCTAGAGGATCTTTATACCATACATTTTTTTGTTTTATAGCTATATCTTACTTTAAATCCTCAATCTTCATTTTGTTCAATTCCTCTTGTTGCAAACTTTTCTTTTTTGAGGCTTTAACACCATATCTAATGAAATACTTTATTATCCATATCAATCCCCAAACCGTTAAAGGAACAGCAAGAATTAACATTAGAGTGACCATATTACTTCTCTCCTTTATTTCTGGACTTTTTAAATTCGCTCACAAGCAACTTCGCTGTTTCAAAGTCAATTTGATCGTTCAAAGCCATGCGTTTAATAAGAGAAATAAAGTTATCCTGATCATCATGATCATGGATATTTATTTTCTGAATTAGTCGATCTAACCGAAGACGGACTGTAGGATAAGACACTTCATAGATAGCTGCGATTTGTTTCAGTGACCCTGATTGCAGAATAAAGTTTTTTATAAATGTTACATCTTCATCATCAAGATTGAGCATCCATTCTGGAACACTTTTCATTGTCATAAAACAACCACCCACCCTAACAACTTTCATAATATTAATATATATTTAAATTTAATTAAAGTCAATATTTATTTTTAGTTTAAATAACTTTCAATACATAAAAAAAAAGCACGTCATCCAAAAAAAACGATGTGCTTTTTATAAAATCTTTCTCTACCATATGAACTTATATAAAATGAAGTTTGCCCACTAATCATCTTCTTCAATGCCTTGCCAACATCTTTTATCAATTCATAACTAGCCAATTCTAATCCCTCAAACATGAAACACAGCTACATTGTACTATTCTCCTTTTTCACAAGACTCCAGATTCGCTGCATCAGCGAGGGACCCTGTTCCTCCGGCAGCAGTTCATCCTCGTCCTCATCCCCATATAGCTTAATGCTCATGACTAATCCAATACAGGCCATATTAATCAGTAAAGACGTCCCCCCGTAACTGATAAAAGGCAAGGTAATGCCAGTAAGCGGCATCAGGCCAAGGAACGCACCTACATTCTCAAACACCTGATAGAGCAGCATGCCGATAATTCCCACAATGATTATGGGTCCCGCACGATCCTTGCACCCTAGCGCAATCAGCACCATCCGATGAATGAGGATAAAGTACAGCAGAATCAGCAGCGAAGCGCCTACAAAACCGAATTCTTCCGCAATCACCACAAAGATCGAATCTGAATAGGTATACGGCACACGCCCGCTTTGAACAGAGGTTCCTTCCAGAAAACCTTTGCCCGTGATCCCGCCTGATCCGATCGCAAGCCCTGCGTTTTTCGTATGCCACATCGCTTTGGCTGTCGCTTTTTCGGGAACAAGCCACGGATCAATGCGCTCGGCCCAGTGCTCTCTTTTTATTTTTTCCAAAAAGGTAAATACCTCATCATGGTAGAACGTATAGGATTTGATAAAACCGATTAAAATCGCACCTATTATCGTCACCCCGATGATCGCATGTTTTAGCTTGATGTTCCCGATCCACAGGACAGCCACCAGAATAACCACATACCCCAGTGCATTCCCCAGATCATTCTGTGCCATGACGAGCGCAAACGGAACAAACGTCCAGCACCCGATCGGCACCACATCTCGCCAAAACCCCAACTCCCCCCGCTTTCGCTTCACGATGAGGTGGGCGAGAAACAGAATTAGAATCATTTTGAACAGCTCGGCCGGTTGAAAAGAAATGCTCTCGCTGATCTTCAGCCAGCCATTTGCGTTATTCACCTTACTTCCCAGCACATTCGCAAGGATGAGGAAAAGGATGCCTATTCCGTACAGAGGCAAGGCATATTTCACGTACAGCTTGTAATTGACTAATCCGATGCCGATGACAGCGATAAATCCAGCGATATAGAAATATATAGTTTTCACATGATGGCTATCCAGCTTGGGATCAAAACGTGTTCCGCTGTATACCGCCAACACACTCATAATCATCAGCAACAACAGTACAAACAGAATGACACCATCCAGCTTTTTTACCGTTTTCCACATGATGCTTGAATATCCCCCTAATCTCACTTTTCATTTTCCAATATAGATCAATATTACCATTGTATCTAATTGAAAGCATGAATGGAAATCCGGGTAACGAGCGGGTGATGTGGATTAAACAAAAACAAAAAACCTTGGAGACTCTCTCCGGCAAAGGCCGGAAGGAGCGGTTCCAAGGTTACTATAGATTATTTAACGAACTATTTTCGAGTATGAGCTTGCAGACAAGCCTTACTGTGAATTCAAATGCCGAATACCGGCCTTCATATTCACTGTTCCGTCTGTTCTTGCTGAGCAGGCTTGCGTCTGAAGAGCTTCATTACAAGTTCCGTAATGCTCGGCTGCTCCGCCGATCCCAGAATATCCTCGTTCTCCTCCGTATGCACCTTGATGCTCATCGCAATACCCATGCTGATCATGTTAATCATGATCGAGGTCCCTCCCGAACTGATAAACGGCAGTGTGATACCTGTCAGCGGCATCAGACCGATGAATGGACCGATGTTTACGAAGATCTGATACAGCAGCATCGCAATGACCCCGACAATAAGATAAGGTCCCGCGCGATCCTTACACTCCAGCGCAATCAGAACCATCCTGTGAATCAGAATGAAGTACAGCAGCAGCAGCACCGAGGCACCGATAAAACCAAACTCTTCTCCAATCTGCACAAAGATCGAGTCCGCATAAGCAAGCGGTACACGGTTGGATTGAATCGTTGTGCCTTCCATGTAACCTTTACCTGTGATGCCACCCGAGCCAATTGCAAGCTTGGCATTATACGTCTGCCACAATACGTCTCTCGACGTCTGTTCAGGCACCAGCCATGGGTCAAAACGATCCGCCCAGTGCGAACGACCAATGTCCTTCAGAAATTTTACAATTTCATCATGATAGTGAATATACGCCTGAATCCCGCCGACAAAAGCCACGACCGCAATAATAAAGCCGATAAAAGCGTGCATAAACTTGATATTGCCAATCCACAACAGCCCGATGAGGATAATAACATAACTCAAGGCGTTCCCCAGGTCGTTTTGTAGCAGTACAAGCAGCAGCGGCGGCAGAACGCAAAGGGAGATCGGAATCACATCACGCCCAAAATACAGCGGCCGATTTTTCTTCCGCGCCAGTATAGCGGATAAAAAAACGATAAGGCACAGCTTGAATAACTCGGCAGGCTGCAAGCTTACACCCATGATGGATAGCCAGCCTTTGGCGCCATAATACTCTTTACCAAAAAACATGACAAAGACAAGCAGCAGCATGCCTACGCCGTAAATATACAAATAGTTTTTCAGAATAAACTTGTAGTTGATCATGGATAGTGCGAAAAACACGATAAAACCTAAAATATAATAAAGAACCGCACTTTGTGTAAGCCCCCCCAGCTTGGGACGGCCAAACGTTGTGCTATGAATGGACAAAATACTGATGACCATCAGGATCAAAAGTATAAAAACGATGGAGTAGTCGATCTTTTTGAATTTGTGCAGCATGTAATTATGTTCCCCCAAGCATTCAGAAAATCTTCGGCATACCCCATTGTAGAGGATTTCACGGCAAAAAGAAAACTTACGCGCCTTACATTTTTGTCATCTGTTCCGAAAGTCGAACACCCAGGACATGCCGCTCAATTCCGGCAAGATCGGGAACGATCATAATCTCCGGCCAGTGCCCCGCCGATTCCAGCAGCGCCGCTACGTCCCGAGCCTGCCCCATGCCCAGCTCGAAACCGATCACCTGCGGCGGCGCAGGCAGCAGCCGCAGCTGCTCCAGCATGATGCGGTACGGGGCCAGCCCGTCCGGACCGCCATCCAGTGCGAGGCGCGGCTCATGATCGCGCACCTCCTGCTGCAGCCCGGCGATATCGCCCGCCGGGATATAGGGCGGGTTGGACACCAGGATGTCCAACCGCTCCCCGGCGAACGGGGCCAGCAGATCGCCTTCGCGGAAGTCGATCTGTACCCCGTTCGCGGCCGCGTTGCGCGCGGCCACCTGCAGGGCATCCGCCGAGAGGTCACCGGCGGCCACCTGCCACTGCGGGCGAAGCGAAGCCATCGTTACCGCGATGGCGCCGCTGCCCGTGCCAATGTCGACGGCGCGCACCGCATCGCCGCCGCCGGCAAACACGCGGTCTGCTGCGCGCAGCACAGCCTCGACCAGCAGCTCGGTCTCCGGCCGCGGAATTAGCACGGCCGGTGTGACCTCGAACGGCAGCCCGTAAAATTCCTGGCTGCCGATAATGTACTGCGCCGGCTCACCCGCAGCCTTGCGCGTGACGGCGTCTTCCCAGCGGCTGCGCAGCTCGCTGGGGAACGGCTCCGGCTGCATCATGTAGTACCGGGCGCCATAGACGCCCAGTACATGCTCCAGCAGCAGCCGGGCATTGTTGTGCGGCTCGTACACGCCGCACTTCTCCAAAAAAGAGGAAGCCTCAACAAAGGCTTCCCGGCAACTCTGCTCCGGCGTCATCACAAACTGCGCGCGCGTCACAGATTATTCTCCTCTTTCCATCATTTCTGCCTGCTGTGCAATCGTCAGTGCAGACAGAATTTCTTCAATCTCCCCGTTCATCACCTGATCCAGCTTGTGCATGGTCAGACCGATGCGGTGATCGGTAACACGGCTTTGCGGGAAGTTGTACGTACGAATCCGCTCACTGCGATCCCCTGTGCCCACTTTGCTTTTACGTTCTACCGAGATTTTCGCTTCTTCTTCCATACGTTTCATATCAAAGATACGTGTGCGCAGCACTTGCAGCGCTTTTTCCTTGTTGGAGTTCTGCGATTTTCCATCCTGACATGTCGCTACGATACCTGTTGGCACGTGAGTTACCCGCACCGCAGATTTCGTAGTATTAACCGATTGTCCGCCTGCACCACTGGAGCAGAACGTATCTACACGAATGTCTTTATCATGAATTTCGATATCAAAATCTTCCGCTTCCGGCATAACCGCAACCGTGGAAGTTGACGTGTGAATCCGTCCGCCGGATTCCGTCGTTGGAATACGCTGCACACGGTGTGCACCGCTCTCGTATTTCATTTTGCTGTACGCGCCGCGGCCGTTGATCATGAACACAACCTCTTTGAACCCGCCGAGGTCGTTCGTATTCACATCCATCAGCTCAACCTTCCAGCCTTGTGCATCCGCATAACGTGTGTACATGCGGTACAAATCAGCCGCAAACAATGCCGCCTCATCTCCGCCAGCCGCACCGCGAATCTCCACAATGACGTTTTTGTCGTCATTCGGGTCCTTCGGCAGCATAAGCACACGGATCAGTTCATCCAGCTCTTTCTGGCGAGCAGACAGCTCTTCAATCTCCATTTTGACCATCTCGCGCATCTCGTCATCCAGCTTCTCATTTTGCATTTCCTTTGCCGCTTCCAGATCCTCGCTCACCTGTTTGTACTCATTGTACGCATCATAGGTCGGCTGAAGATCGGATTGCTCCTTGGAATACTCACGCAGCTTTTTGTTATCGCTCGCTACATCCGGGTCACACAAAAGCTCGCTCAGCTTGTCATAACGATCGGCTAACGCCTGCAATTTATCCAACATGTATAGTCACCTCACGTTTTATTTTGTCCTGCACATGTCGTCTTCCATAACGATTCCACATGCATTATTTGCTTTACCTATCTATAAATTCAAAATTCCACAAACCACAGGATTCTTCCTGAATCCTCTGACCGCAGCATGTCATTCAAATTCACACAGTTATATGATCGACGTATAACCTCGCTACAACGTCATCAAATCCTTTACTTGTAAAGTGATATAAAGAAATCGCCCCCTCCTGAACCCCCGTCTCATCTCATCGATTGGAACAGGACAGTCATCATGGGTATACGACTCTTAATTATAGCATATTCTTATGCTTCTGAACAGTAATGGTTCACAGGACCAGCAGTAAAGAATTCATCTGAAAACCTGTCCCGATATTTAGGATTACGTATAATTTCCACTCAATTACTGATAATACAAAGCAATACCATATCAAAGGAGAATTTTCATGTCCTTGAAACGACACTTTCGTTCAAAAAAAATACGAAAAATCAGCGAAATGAGTCTCTCAAAGGATGCTCAGGTGGAAAATCCATTACACCGCAGTTTACAGCAAAACCTTCAACAAATTATCAATGAATTCGGACATAGCTCAGATCTTAATGTACGTACGTTTCAAGTGCCTGGCGCAGCAGATTCCCCTGTCGCTGTTGTTTATATGGAAGGCATGACGGACACAGAAAAAATCAATGATTTTGTCACCCATTCCTTAATGTCCGTCAACGCATTAAACGATGCCCTGCCACCTGATCCAGATGCAGGAACCCTTTTTGATTTTCTTCAATCCAGAGCCTTAAGCACTGGAGATACACACATTCTGAACCAGTGGGACAACATGATAAACTCCATTTTGTCCGGGTCTTTAATCATTCTCATTGACGGTTCCACAACCTGTATCACTGTGAATCTTCAGAGTAGCAATGAACGCAGCATTATGCCGCCTGAGACAGAGATTAATATTCGAGGTCCAAAGGACAGCTTTACCGAATCCATCGGAACCAACATTTCACTGATTCGTCGTCGTCTCAAAAGCCCGAATCTATGGCTGGAATCTATGAACATTGGAGCTGTAACCAACACCCAGGTGGCCATGATGTACTTGCAAGATGTTGCCCCGCAACATCTTGTAGAGGAGTTAAAACAACGGTTAAAAGACATAAATATCGATGCGATCCTCGAATCTGGTTATATCGAAGATTTAGTTCAAGATGATGCCATCACCCCGTTCCCAACTGTATTCAATTCAGAACGTCCGGATGTTGTTGTTGGCAACCTGCTGGAAGGACGAATTGCCGTCCTCGTAGACGGCTCGCCAAACACGTTGATTCTGCCAACGACCTTCTCACAGTTTTTCAAGGCGGCAGAAGATTACTACCAACGATTTGATTTCACCATTTTAATGCGTATCATTCGTTATTTTAGCTTTTTCATCGTCATTCTTTTACCTTCCATCTACATTGCGGTTATGACGTACCACCATGAGATGATCCCAACACTACTGGTTATTAACCTGCTAGCCCAGCGAGAAGGCGTTCCGTTTCCGATCGTTATAGAAGCTTTGCTGATGGAGCTGGCCTTTGAAATCATGCGCGAGGCTGGCACACGTATGCCCCGGGCAGTGGGGCAAGCCGTTTCAATTGTTGGTGCCGTTGTTCTGGGACAAGCGGCGGTACAAGCTGGTATCGTTACGGCCATGATGGTCATCATTGTGTCCTTGACAGGCATTGCCAGCTTCACTTTGCCCGGTTATACGCTGACCAATGCTGCCAGATTAATTCGTTTTCCGCTTATTCTTGCTGCTTCCATACTCGGCTTTTACGGGATCATCATCGCCATGATTATGCTGATAGCTCACCTGGCCAGTTTGAAGTCTTTTGGTGTCCCGTATTTGTCACCGTTTTCGCCCTTTGACTTAGAAGGGCAGAAAGACACGATCTGGCGTTCTCCGATGAAGTCGGCTGCGACACGCTCTCACGTTAAGGGCAGGTCATTGCCATCCAATCCTCAAGTGAAGACGTCGTCAAAGTCCTCATATCAAAACGGAAGGAATGAATAATCATGAACCTGAGAGCAAAGCTTTTGGTACTCCCTTTTCTTTCTCTGCTGCTCCTGACAGGTTGCTGGAACTACCGGGAACTGAATAATTTGGCGCTGGCCTTGGCGATTGGCATTGATAAAGTGCCTGATCGGGATACCTATCGTTACTCCTTTCAAATTGTTAACGCAAGAGAGATTGCTGGTGGAAAAACGGGACAGGTTGTCCCGGTTGTCGTGTATAGCAGCGAAGGACAAACGCTGCTGGAAGCTGCTCGCAAAGCCTCCAAAAAAGTTCCCCGCCGGCTCAACGTGCAGCATGTAAGAATTTTGATTATAGGGGAAGAGACAGCAAAAAAAGGCATTGAATCCTTATTCGATTTTATGGAGCGAGATGCCGAACCTCGACTGCCAACCAAAGTTTTTATCGCTAAAAATACCGATGCAAAAAGCATCCTCGAGACCCTGACCCCCATAGAAAGTATTCCGGCCAACGCCATTCTGGGAAAATCAAAAACATCAGAGCGATTTTTAGCTGAAAATTTCGAGTCAGGCATCGATGATGTTATTCGCGGCCTGCTGATTAAGGGAGGCGGGCCTGTCATTAGCGGCGTGGAAATTAGTGGACCGCAAAATTTAGGATCTAACAAGTCTGTTCTGGAGCGGGTAGATGTTCCTGCTCAGCTTATTGTTAATAGCCTGGCCCTCTTCAAAGAAGGCCGTTTAAGCGGCTGGGTCAACCATAAGGATGCTCGGGGAATTTCGTGGATCAACAAAAAAATCCACAATACGATTGTAAGTCTGGATTGTGAAGATAAAAAAGATGCAATCGCCATCGAAGTGTTAAGCAGCAAAATAAAAACAGAGGCTAAGTTCAGGGGTGGCCAACCTGTCGTACACATCCGAATACGGGATGTCAGCACAGTGGGGGAAGTTATCTGTCCTTCGATTGATCCATCCAAATCAGAGGTAATCCGCAAATTGGAGCAGCAGGTGAACGCCAGAATTAAGGAAGAAGTCGAAGGGTCCGTCCGAAAAGCGCAAGCGATGAAAACCGATGTGCTGGGGTTTGGAGATGCGATTAACCGGACCAACCCGAAGGCATGGAAGCGGATGGAGGGCAACTGGGGTACATTGTTTTCCACTTGTGAATTCGATGTACACGTCGAGTCGAAGATCCAGCGTACAGGCAAGATTACGAAACCGTATTTATATGAATTAAAGAAAGAAAAATAGTGAAGCAGGAGAGGTGAATCCGGTGTGGAAAAAGCTAAAATCAGCCCTGGCCAGTTATTTGCCTTAATCCTGCTTTTTGACGCAGGAACTGCGATTATCCGTGTTCTTGCTACCAAAGCAGAGAAGGATGCTTGGCTGGCTATCCTTTTTGGGGTGGCAGGAGGCCTTCTGATCTTCTCGATATATATTTCGCTGTATCGCTTATATCCAAAGCTTCCACTTACAGGCTACGCTAAAGCTATTTTAGGCCAAAAGGTTGGCTGGTTTCTGGGTTTACTCTACATTCTCTTTTTTATTCATGGAGCGGCGAGAGATTTGCGTGAAGGCTCCGATTTGCTGATTAGCTCTTTGCTGGACCAGACGCCTGAAGTTGTTGTCAGTGCCGTAATGATCATGTCCATCGGGTACGTTCTTAGAAAGGGCATAGAAGTGTTGGCCCGAACCGCACTAATCTTTGTTTTCGTTCTTGGAGTACTCGCGGTGTCCAGCAACCTTTTGATGTATGTTGCCGGTATCGTTGACGTTGACCGACTGCTTCCCGTGCTCGAAAATGGTTGGCGTCCCATCTTTGACATCACGTTGAAGCAAACCTTTGAGTTCCCATATGAAGAGTTGGTTTGTTTTACAATGCTTTTGCCGTATTTACATAACAGCTCTAGGCGAGGAACACGTGCGGGCTTTGCCGCAGTACTGACCAGCGGTATTCTGCTCAGCTACTCCAGTGCAACCAATATCGCAGTGCTGGGAACGCAAATATTGAATCGAGCCACCTTCCCTCTGTTGTACACCATCAGCCTAATCAACATCGGCGATTTTATGCAGCGTCTGGACGTTTTTGTAGTGCTTACACTGATTGTCGGTGATTTTTTCAAAATCGCGATTTTCCTGTATGCCGGCATTATGGCTGCTACAGATCTGTTTCAGGTTTCGGACTACCAAAAATGTGTCTCCCCGATCGCAGTGATTGTGCTGCTGGTGTCATTAGTGCTCTCCGGAGATTTTGCAGAACAGATTGAAGAAGGGGATGTATTGCTTGTTACCGTCTTTCTTTTGTTTGGCGTCGGGATTCCCCTTTTCTTGTGGATGGTTGCCAAACTGCGCATCATTATAAAAAAAAGATCATAGCCATTCGGAGGTGCAAACAGTGAACGAAGTTAAGATCAATGCTCAACAACTGCTGGCTTTGATGGTCCTGTTCAATATGGGAACTGCACTGGTTGTTAGTTTGGGGACAACAGCAGAGCGAGATGCCTGGATCGCAACCTCGCTTGGGGCAGCTGGCGGAATAATCCTCTTCGGCGTATACGCAGCCTTGTTCCGGCTTGGTCCCAAGCTTCAACTGATTGGTCATCTGAGACTGCTTGGCAAACCGATCGGTCTGGTCTTGGGTATGCTTTACATTATCTTTTTCCTGTATGGTGCTTCCCGCGACCTGCGTGATGGTGGAGATTTACTCATCAATTCGGTACTGGATCAAACTCCTCTTATTGTTGTTGAAGCTTCGATGATCCTGGCGATAGCTTATGTTTTGGATAAAGGACTCGAGGTATTAGCCCGAACCGCACAGATATTTTTGATCGTACTTCTGCTAGTCGGTCTGCTTAGCGTGGTGCTTTTATTCTGTTCCAACGTGATCGAAACGGAGCGGCTATTTCCCATATTGGGCGATGGGTGGGGCGCTGTGCTTACCCCCTTTTTGAAACAGACCTTTGAGTTCCCTTATACCGAATTAATCTGTTTTATGGTGATCTTGCCTTCCGTGAATCAACCCAATCAAGGCCTTCGTTTCGGATTTGTCGCAGTGCTGATTAGCGGCGTTATTCTCACCATATCCAGCATACTTCAGATTGCCGTTCTCGGCGTAGATATCACCTCACATAGTACATTTCCCTTGCTGGACATGATCGGCCTGATTGAAATGGGCGCATTTGTGCAGCGGCTGGACGTCTTTTTCGTTCTTTTCTTGATTGTTGGCGTATTCTTCAAAACTGCGATTTTCTACTATGCCTGTGTGAGTTCGATTACAGATTTATTCCATATTCGGGACAAGCGGACGCTGATCTTACCTGTTGGACTCCTGATATTGGCGGCTTCACTGATCAACTCCGGTAATTTTGCTGAACATATTGAAGAAGGTAATATCGCACTGCATACGGTTTTTGTCTCCATGGGTGGAGCAATTCCGGTCATATTGCTGATGGGGGGATGGTTGAAAAAATGGAGAAGATGGAAAAAGGTACATCCTGAGCCCTGAACAATCAGGTTATTTCCGGCTCACATAATAAGTGATGACCGGTTTGCCAATGACATAGAGCAGCACAAGGATCAGGGTAAACCATTCGTCCGTTTTCATAAACAAAAAGGGTGACGTCACATTGCTGATCGAAACGTAGAGAGGCAGACCGATCAGCAAATCCATGAGGATGACAAAACCGCTGCTTAGACCTAAAAGCACTAGAGAAATAATAAGCACTCGCATGAGGAAACCTCCGTTACCGTTTGATTTTTGGGGTATTTCCTTAGTATGATAACCCGGCTATGTTTTCATTCAATTGGAGGAACCCGGCAAACTTTTTATAAAAAACAAGGCAAAAACCCCCGGATTATCGCTGCCGATATCCCGGGGGCTAGAAAGAAACTGCGTAAACCATGCATAACGTTCAGTTCATGCAAAACTAAATTACACGTTGAATCGGAAGTGCATGACGTCACCGTCATTCACCACGTACTCTTTACCTTCGAGACGCAGTTGACCGCGTTCTTTGGCGCCGTTCATGGAACCTGCTGCAACCAGATCGTCATAGGAAACCACCTCTGCACGGATGAAACCGCGCTCGAAGTCTGTGTGAATGACACCCGCTGCGCCTGGTGCTTTTGTTCCTTTACGGATGGTCCACGCACGAACCTCTTGTACACCTGCTGTAAAGTACGTGTACAGGCCAAGCAGCTTGTAAGCCGCTTTGATCAGCAGGTTCAGACCGGATTCCTGAATACCCAGCTCTTCCAGGAACATTTGTTTATCTTCGCCTTCCAGCTCGGAGATTTCTTCCTCGACCTTCGCACTGATTGGCACCACTTCTGCATTTTCAGCAGCAGCGAATTCTCTAACTTTTTGCACATATGCATTGTTCGCTACGTCACCGATTTCATCTTCAGCCACGTTGGCAGCATACAGAACCGGCTTCAGTGTGAGCAAGTGCAGATCACGTACGATCAGGCGCTCTTCATCCGATAACTCCATGCTGCGTGCAGGCATATCTTCATAAAGAACCGCTTTGACTTTCTCCAATACTTCCACTTCTTGAGCAGCCGTTTTGTTGCCGCCCTTCATGTTTTTCTTGGAGCGTTCGATTTTTTTCTCCACACTCTCGATATCAGCCAGAATCAGCTCCAGGTTAATCGTCTGGATGTCGCTGATCGGATCGATTTTGCCATCCACGTGGGTGATGTTCTCATCTACGAAGCAGCGTACCACGTGTACAATCGCATCCACTTCACGGATGTGGGCAAGGAACTTGTTGCCCAGACCTTCACCTTTGGACGCTCCACGCACCAGACCTGCGATATCTACGAATTCAAATGCAGTAGGAACTGTTTTTTTCGGTTCAACCAGTTCTGTCAATTTGTCCAAACGCTCGTCCGGTACTTCGACGATCCCCACGTTCGGGTCAATCGTACAAAACGGATAGTTCGCGGACTCGGCACCTGCTTGTGTAATTGCATTAAACAATGTAGATTTACCAACGTTCGGCAAACCTACGATCCCAGCTTTCAAAGCCATGTATATGACAACTCCTCATTCATTACTTGTTCGGTATGGATAATCCTAACCATTATATATGACAAACCCCAAGGCATCAAGGAACTTCGCCGATTCATCGGCAGCCATTCCAATCTTCAAATCCCCTGCTTCCTACTTGCATGTGTATATCCCCTTCGGGCCATATGTTTAAAGTTGCTCACACGGCCTGAATGAATGATCCATTTTTAATTATAGGAGTTACAGGGTTAAAGCTTAGCTTCAGCCCTTGTCCTTGATCTCTTTATACATCGTCAAATCCGTCACTTCATAGCCCATTTTGCGATACAGGCTGCTCGCCCGCACATTATGTCCAAACACATGCAGACCCATGCGGTCCACCCCAAGACTACGCGCTGTCCGCTCAAGGGCTTCCATCGTCTCTGTGCCGTACCCTTTGCCGCGATGTGCCTCTTCTACCACAATATCCAGCAAAAAGGCTTCTTTCCCGCGACGATTTTCCGTAACATTAAACCAGATGTACCCGACAATGCCGTCCACCGGATGCACCAGATTGTACACGTATGCCCCTGGCGTCTCCAAACCTTCCGGCAGATAACGCTCATAGGATTCCTCTGCCCGTTCCAGCGCCTCCTCTGGCGCCCACGTGCCTGCTTCTACCTTTTCCTCTGCAAAATCTGCAATCGAACGACTGCGAAAACTCGCAAATTGCTCCCCGTTCATTGGCAACAGTTCCATGCTGTATTCCTCCTCATCTGGGTGTGATCACTTAGGTGTGATAGGTATGTATAACTGGACAGCTAATTGATCTTGGTTTATTGTACCCTAATTGTACTGTACCCTGATGATGTAAGTTAGGTATTTCTCTTTTTTCCATGTCTACTTATGTTAAAATATAAGGGCGAGCGACCGGCCAAAGTTTCTCGCCCAGAGGTCGATGGGTTATTCCATCGGCTTTACCCTTTTAACATGATTATACCGATTAATTAGCTCGTCCAGCACCATGGACTGGTGGATGACCCTAGGGTGAAGAAGGTCGCCGTACTCCGTTTTTAATTCATGGAGTTTCTGCCTTGCTTCTTCAATTCGCAGTTTGAGTTCGTCACGATCCATAACACCCCTCCCTGCTGTACCATTTTAGAACATCCTGCTAATTAGCAGAAATTCAAATAAACTCCAACATAAGATAGCAAAAAAACACCCTTTACCCGAAAGCCTCTGAACAATCTATGACGATCGTCTATTCAAAGAGCATTTCGAAAGCTGAGGATGTATCCGCGCGAAAACTGCCTCTCTTCAACTGTGATAACTGTCTATACTTAGGTGGCGCTATACTTAAGTTTCTTGACGATTTTTTACGCTTTAACATTTGGACTATATAATCTCTGAATTTTCTCAATAAGCTGTTCTGCGCTTGGCTTAGCACCCCGTCCGGTTGCATAGTGCTGCAAATCCTCAAATAACCCCAAGCAATCCAGAAGACCATCCTTATTCATATTTTCAATTGCAAATTCCATGCCTTTACGGATATACCCTACGCCTCTATCATAATCGTTATTTCTTAAATAGTACGTACCCAGTCCTGCCAGCAAAATACCATATTGATCATTGGTGTATTGCTTGCTCATTTTTCCAAATCGACTGCTTTGCTCCTCGTACATCAGATAGGACTGATACTCATCAAGAACAGAATCAATATTGATATTATACCGATTCGCTGCGGTCACAATCGCGCATAGTGCAGGGAACACTTCTTTTTTTCGAGCAGAGATGTACTTTAAATAATCTTGAATCAACTCTGTCTCACCTGATAATAATCTAAAATAATAGTTATTTCCTTCTGACCAATCCTGAAATTGAAGAATTACGATCTTTTCTTCTTCGGTAGGGTCTTTGATCCAGCTGTAGTCAGCGTATTTTGAGACATATTGAAGCGTTTCTTCATAATTTCCATGTTGATAAGTGACCTCGGCAAGAGCAAGGTAAGAGTACAAAGCATAAAATACAATCTTCTTCTTGGTTTTAGTCTCCACTTCTCTTAATGTTTTCTTGGCCTCATATTGAATAAAAGCTTTGATCTGTAACTGTTCAGCAAACTCTTTCACTTTCTCCCAGCGGCGTAAGGAAGCGTACACATTAATTAGATCATTCAGTGCGTCGAATTGGTAAGGTTCGTCAAGCCGTTGAACAAATAGCTCGAATTGTGTGGCTAATGTCAGATTGTTGCTCTGGTCATTAGAAAGCCCAATGGAAAACAAACGGTACTGGCTTAAAGCCAGACGCTCCGAATGCTGCAATTTCTCACTCTCGGCAACACAGCGGTATAAAGGTATGCACGCTTCCAGCTTCCCCTCGCTATATAACTGTTCAGCCAGCTCAAACAACATGGGAACATACGAGAGGCGATCAACCACATATCCGACCGCAGTCTCCATATAAGAGACGTGACCCAATTCCGCACAACGATATAAAAAGGGCCTCAGTCTTCGCCAATCCAGATTGGAATCGACTAAATATTCGTGTATGTATAGTTCATATAAGTGGCCTTCAGGTAAGCCCATTCCAGCAGTAATCCGATCCAACTGATTCAAGCCTATTGGACGAAGTCCTTTCAATGTGCCGCTTAGCGTCCCGGAATTAACACCTGAAATCTCTGAAAAACGATGAATGGTCATCCGATTATTTTTCAAATATCGTTCTAAATGGTCACAAATTGTGGCTTTTGAATTCAAAGGGACACCGCCTTCCCATATGAAATGAAGCTCGATCAACAAAATCATACAATATTTATGTAATTATCTTCAATATTTACTTGTGGATTGTTTACTATTTATACAAAACAAAAACCCGCTAACCCGCATGCATAAACACAGACTATGCTTATCAAAGCGAATAGCACATTCGATGGAAGGTCAAGAATATATGTTATTCCATATGCAGGCCCCGCCCAAACGATGGACGCAGGAATAAAAAGTATAGCTACGTCTAAATAATACCCAGCAAGGAGCAAAATCACTCCCGTTAACCAGAACAAAGTAGATCGCAGCACAAACCCGTCCCCCTTGCTCTTCATGCCCAGAACAAACCATGAAAGAAGGAACAGCAGAGAAGCTATAGCTTGATATATGTTAGGGGGATGCCCTTTTAGATAAGAACTAAAATTAATGATAGTAAAGGGAACTGCAATTAAGATCATAATCAACACTTGTTTGTAATTACTCATTATATTGCTGTCAATTGAATGTTTCTATCCAATATTCTAGGGCTGTATAACTCAAAAATATACTCCATACCCCCATCAAATCGCATAGAGCTCACCTCGTTCTATTTGATATAAATGCTGGCATCCGTACTACTGTAACATACCTTATTTCACAGAATCTTTAGGGGAGTGATACATAAAGCTGAGAATGAGGTCAAGCAGCTGAAGACTATTTCAATGTCACACACTCCATACAGAGGTGCGAATCTCCCGGGAAAATCATGTGAGCTTGGGGTTCGCACCACGGAATGCCCTTCTCTAGCACATCCCAATCCTATATTAAACGATCACCGAGTGCCCGATGGACTTCACGAATTCTAACGATTCCTAGAGACGCTATTTAGCCCATTTGAGTCACTTTGAAATTCTAACGATCTCCAGAAGCCTTATTTACTCCAAACACCGGGATTTTCACCGAAATTTCTGCGTTTTTGCCCAAATAGCGCTTCTGTGAATCGTTAGATTTTTAAAACCCGCTTCACGAGTAAAATAAGGTTATCTGGATTCGTTAGCGCTTTTGGTTGCATGACCCAACCTTCGTTTCTCCACTCAAGACTCCTCAACGTCCACAAAATTCCGCTCCTATTATGCCCCTAGACAAGCCCGTTGCGCGACGCCCTTCCCATGTGATCTTCATGCCCCAATCGCACATCAGCGCACCACCATTACCTAATCCAACTAAACCAATCCTTACCTCCGCGCCACTAGACGTTTTGTCTGCTTCACATCTGCAATGCTGCCTGCACCGATGCCAAACATGACGGTGCGCAGCTCGAACTCGACCTGCTCCAGCCGTTCGGATAGCGCTTCGTCGGAGGTGACAGCAGATTCGAGCAGCGAGCGGCCGAAGCCTGCGAGGTCGGCACCCAGAGCGAGCGCTTTGGCGGCGTCCACGCCCGTGTGCAGTCCACCGCTGCCGATCAGCGCCCCATCTGGATTAAGCGCGCGCACGTCCTGGATGCACTCGGCTGTGGGAATGCCCCAGTCGGCAAAGGCTTCCGCTGCCGCCCGGCGTACCGGGTTATTGTTGCGGTACTTTTCCACCTGTACCCAGCTTGTCCCACCCGCGCCAGCCACATCGATGAATGCGATGCCCGCTTCGTACAGACGCTGTGCCGTCACACCATCGATGCCAAAACCAACCTCCTTCACGCCGACGGGCACTTCCAGTTCACGGCACAGGCTCTCGATCCGCTGGTACAGACCGCTGAAGTTGGTATTGCCTTCCGGCTGGAACACCTCCTGCAGCGTGTTCAGATGCAGCACGAGCAGATCCGCACCAGCGATATCCACTGCACGCTGGAAATCAGCTGTGCTGAAGCCATAGTTCAGCTGAACCGCGCCAAGGTTCGCGATGACCGGGATGTCCGGTGCCCAGCGCCGGACATCAAATGTGCTCGCGAGCTCCGGCTGCTCCACGGCAGCCCGGATCGAGCCTACCCCGAGCGCCCAGCCTCTGGCGTTCGCTACTCGTGCCAGGCGCTCATTGATGGCGCCTGTGGTTTGGCTTCCACCCGTCATCGAGCTGATGAGCAGGGGTGTGCGCATTTTTTTTCCAAGAAACGAAGTGTCCAGTTGCACCTCTTCAAAGTCCAGCTCAGGCAGCGGGTGATGCCGAAATGCAAACTTCTCCAGTCCGCTAGTAATGCCTTCTCCTGCCACATTCTGCTCCAGACAGAGGCGCACGTGCTCCAGCTTCCGTTCTCCCGTTGCCACTTCGGGCAGCAGCCGTTTGCCGGCTCGTTCTTGTTCATTCATGTTGTGACCTCCTATGTGAGTATGATGTGTATCGGCAGGAATGAAAGCAATTTTTGTTTCATATTTCAAGTTTCGTGCTTTACGTTTCATGTTGTTTCCTGCTCATCGTTTCCTGCTGTCCGCCTTATGGTTACTTGCTCCGTATCTCTTGTTTCTATGTAAACAACTCTATCCAGTATACCGTTCCTGTTCACCTAATGAAAGGATGCTCCAACAGGTCGCGAAGCACCCATTTCTCTCCGCATCTGTATTACCTGCCCATCTCCGCTACAAGCTGCTCACCCACAAACTGACCGGATAACGTAACAATCGGGGTTCCGCCGCCAGGGTGGGTTGTGCCGCCAACGTACCAGAGTCCCTGAACATCGCTGCTCTGATTGCCTGGACGCATGAAAGTCTGCTTCATTGAGTTGGATGAAATTCCGTAGATGGAGCCTTGATGAGCTAATGTATCGTGAGCGATCTGCTGCGGTGTATATCGGATAAGCACGTCTGACTGTTTCAGTCCACCAATGCCGCGTGCTTCCAGCTGCTCCAGCACAAACTCGCCGTAACAGTTCTGCTGCTGCTCCCAGTTCCAGGCGTTCGAGAGATATGGCGCATTCACCAGAATGAACAGATTGCTCGCTCCCGCAGGAGCCATGCCTGATTCAGAATATCCAGAGTAACAGATATATATCGTTGGATCGGCTGGCATCATGCGGTCACGAAAAATATGCTCGAATTCCGGCTCGTACCGCTCAGGGAAAAAGACGGTATGATGCAGCAGCTGACCGTATTGTCTGCGTACTCCGGCCAGGGTAACAAAACCGGAGATAGACGGTTCATACTTTGCAATGCGGACATCATTCATACGTTTCCGATGCTCGGGTGCGAGCAGCAGCCGATTCACACTAAGCACATCACCGTTAGCCACAATTCGGTCAGCCTCCATCAGTCCCCGATCCGTATCCACGCCAGCGACCTTTCCATTCCGAACGACAATCTGGTGCACCTCTATACCTGTGATGATCTGTACACCTTTCTCCCGCGCAAGCCGGGCCATGCCCTCAATAAGCTGATACGTTCCGCCTTTTACCCCGTAGATCCCCACTTCTGCTTCAACATGACCCATCATGGCAAAAATGGAGGGAGACAGATACGGCGATGATCCTACATACGTAGCATACCGCCCAAACATCGCAAGGGTATGCGGATGGCTGAAATACCTGCGCAGCAGCGTATCCAGCTTGACCGCAGGACGCACCCGGAGCAGACTGCGCAGCATTTGCAGATTGTATTTGTCGGATGGTTTCAGCAGCAGCTTGCCAAGAAAATGACGATTCGCCTCCATATACAATGACGCAGATTCATCCATAAACGCATCATAACGCATGGCATCCTGCGGGCTGTATGCAGCGATCTGCTCCTTCATCCAGCCACGATCTCTCGACAGATCAACAACCGTGCCGTCTGCAAACACATTCCGTGTCCGCGGCTCCAGCTCATACAGCTGCACGTAATCCTCCATCCGCACGCCAGCCTGCTCAAACACCGAGCGAAATGCATCCGGCATCGTAATCGTGCTTGGGCCCCGGTCAAAGTGATACCCGTCCTGCTCGATTTGCTGCAGCTTGCCGCCCACATGCTCCTGCCGCTCCAGCATAGTTACACGCAAACCAGCCGAAGCAAGACGGATCGCACAGGACAGGCCCCCGAAGCCTGCACCGATAATAATGACATCCTGTTTTGAGTTCCCGCCTGATGCCGCCGACCGGTGCCCGTTATGCATTTCTACTCCTTCTCCCGGCAGCATCCCTGTTCCTGGCCGTTCCCCCCCTTCTATTACTTTAGCTATTTCTTCACCTATTTTTTTACCTGTTTTTTCACCTTCTCCTGATCCTTCATCTCTCCCATTTGCATTTGCATTCCCGTTCCCCTGTACATTCAGCATCAGCTATACCGCCTGCCTTTCCATACGTACCCTTTACCGGATCGCCCCGCCTGCCATGAGGCCAGACCGATGGCAATGACACACGCCATGCTGATCGGTTGAAAAAGTGCCAGCCACCACGGCTGACCTCCGATATGATCGGATACTCGTTTTACAGCCATGCCAAGCAACGTGCCTATGAATCCATACAGAATGGACGTCTCGTTCCCCGTAAGCAGCCCTGTAACCAGCCCCAGCGGCGGCACAATGTACATGATAAAATATATAAACATCGTGCCAATAAACAGTGCATCTCTCCGGCCCATACCTTCGTACATGTTTTTTTTATACCCGTTCCATACCTCTTCACCGTTCTGATACATACGTGTACTCGTTACATCATGCACATCCGCGAGCATCACGGGATGCCCGGCACGTTTGACCGCTTTGGCAAGACTCATGTCATCCACCAGATGTGCCTGAATTGCAGCATGACCGCCGGATGCTTCATAACTTGTGCGATGGATAAGCAAAAAAGCCCCCGTAGCGGCAACAAACATCGGACTGGCCGACCTGCGTATCATGAAAATAGGCAAATGACTGATGATCGTAAACATCATCATTGGCACGACCAGCTTTTCCATCCAGGTTCTTGCCACCTGATAAGGGAATCCTGTAACCAGACCGCTACCCTGGGCACACCCGGCAGCCAACGTCTGCCGGATCGCGTCCGGTTTCACTCGAACATCGGCATCGACAAACATAAACCAGTCGCCCTGCGCCTCCTGAACCAGACGATGACAGGCATGGGATTTGCCCATCCACCCTGCAGGTAGGTCGGTACCGTGCAGCAGCTGCACACGCGAATCCCGGTCAGCAATCGCCTGAACGAGTGCAGCAGTCTCATCTTCAGAGCGGTCGTCAAGCACCAATACTTCCATGCGAAATCCCTTCGTATGACTGGCAAGCACACTTTCTAGACATTCTTCAATATGTAATCGTTCATTCCTTGCAGGAATCAGAACGGAAACCAGCAGATCGGGCGGCTGGATGCTGCCTCTTTGGAGAGAACGTATTTTGGGCAAACAGGCAGCATTCCATATAGCAAACAACAATTGCACGAGCAGCCATCCCATCAGACATATCCATACAATCTCAGCTGTACTCACACCTTGATTCATGCTATCGGTTCACCCGCTTTCGTGCCTCATCGTATTTTTCACTGGTAGAGCGCATGCCGCGAATCAAAGGAGTCGCGCCCGGCATACTTCCTTGCCCAAGTTGAATCAAAGCGGCCCTGTGATCATCCAGCTGTTGTTCCAGCACACGTCCCAGCCGCTCTGCAATCTCTTCACTCTTCCACGCTTTCCAATCTTCCACGATAGGCAAGCCAGCCTTCATTGAGATTTCCGGCAGATCATGCTGAACCATGCCATGACATAATGTGACCGGCACGGCAACAGCCTGCGGGAATCGGCGCAGCACAAGTCCAATACCCGGGCGAAACTGAATCGGCCGAGCCTCCTGATGCAAAATTTCACCCTGCGGGAAAATCCAGACCCTTTTGCCAGCAGCGAGAAGTTCGCCTGTATATTGCAACGATGTTCGAACACCAGATGCATTGTCCTTGTTGATTGAATACGCCCCGAGCTTGCGAAAAAAAGCATACTGCCGAAGCTGCCGCTCCTCCATCATCACATAATGATCACCGCGTGAGGTTTGCTTCGCTGCATGGTAGAGCAGCAGGCCATCCCACCATGAGCTATGGTTCATGAAATAAATAACGGGCTGATCCGGTGCCATAGGCAGCATCCCGCCCAAGCCATTACCCTCCATCATCTGCGGGTCAAGCGAGCCCGAAAGCGTAAACGAACGAAAACGTCTGCGCAGCAGATAATAATGATTGTACAGGGTGAATATCCGCTCAAACGCTTTGGATCTTTCGGCGCGTATCATAAAACCAGCTCCCCTCGGCAAGCAGCACACCTGCAATCGCGATGATGAAGCTGCCTGTGATGCCTTCCTTCAACGCCAACAGACCGAATAGAAGAATGAACAGCTGATACAGCCATTTCGCTCGCAGGAGCGAACGGCGATCGTTAGGCACAGCTGGCAGGAAAAGCGAAAGAAACGCCCCCATAATGAACCAGCTAATATAATTCGTCCATGGTACTCCATAGAATCCGCCTGGCGCCTGCCATTCCCAGAACCCTCTCGCATGAGCAACCGGGTCAAGCACCAGATCCAGTACAATCGCCCAAAAGCCTGTTTTGAATGCACGTACCAGCTTGCCACCCCAGGTCGATCCGCCACCGCTGATCAGCGCTGAATTGCCAACAACGGCAATCCAGGCGAATCCAAGCGTCACGGGAACACTGAACAGATGAATGCCAAAGAAGTCGGAGTACGCGTATTCTCCAAAAGGCCAGTGGGTGTGTACACCGATCCACTCTACGCTCATGCCCCCCAGCCAGATGATTAATGAAGCAATCCAGAGGTCATGACGCAGCCATTTGACTGACTGGTCGGACAGATTCGATTGGTTGGATTGCTGATATATAAGGTCAAGCACGTACAGTGCATAAAATACAAGAAATAGTCCGTTCGAGAAGGATAACACCTCGGGAACACCAATCGTAAGCATCAGGATGGCTCCGATGGTATACCACACCCAGTACACCCACTGGATCATCAGGATACCGCCATTCGGGAAGATTGATAAGCCAGCATCGGGTAACGCTTCATAATCGCACCGAGCATCTCCAGTTTCAATTCGTCGGTGACATACGCTCGTTTCGTATACACATCATAGTCGTTACGCTCTACGGCGTGCAGAATCGTGGAATAAAACGCCGCCGCAAGCTCGATTGAAAATGCACTCTCCACCGGATAGGTGTCCAGACGATCCATGCCGATGCGGAACCAGTTCAGCGCCGCCGACTTCATGTCATGGATAATCGCAACAAACCGTTCATCCACCACGCCGTTCTCCCAATCCTGCTCGGAGTACCCGTGCTTCTCCATCATCTCCAGAGGCACGTAGCGGCGCAATCTTGCCCGGTCCTCACCCACATCACGAATAATGTTGACGATCTGCATGCCTTTACCGAGTGCTATCCCGTTCATCGCCACTTCTGCCCCGTTATCGTTACGCAGCACAGGCAGCAGCATCTCGCCGACAGTTCCAGCTACCAGATAACAGTAGTGCTCCAGCTCCTCCATCGTGTCGTAATGGGTCTTCTTCAGATCACTTAACTGACCTTCCATCTGACGGAAAAAAGGGCCTTTGTCCAGATGCGGGAAGCTGCTGAACAGCCATCTCAGTGCAGGCCAAATGAAATGTCCCTCTGCCTCCTCCAGACGCTCAAACAAATCATGAATTTCATGTATCGTATATGTCGATTGCTCGGGTTCATCCACACTGTCGTCAATCATGCGGCAAAAGGCATAAATCACATATACCGCCTCGCGGCGCGGACTTGGCAGCCCTTTGAAGGCCTGATAAAAAGACGAGGAGCCCTTCTGCATCAACTCTTCACATCTGCTCAATATTGCTTCATTCATTTTCCCATCTCCTTCATGAGTTGATTGACAGCCATTCGTGCGCCTTGCATAACGATGGGCACGCCGCCACCTGGATGCACCGATGCGCCGGCAGCGTATAAGCCTCTGATCTGCGGAAACGGCTTGGGCTGCGGACGGTATACACCCGACTGAAACAGCACAGGTGCAATGCCAAAGCTTCCACCACCATACAGACCGTCACGCGCTGCGTCAGCAGGGGTCCGTACCTTTTTCCACTGTAACGCTGCACGAAGTCCCGGGAATCCCCGCTGCTCCGCCTCCTCCAGCACACGATCTGCCAACGCCTCGCTCTGCTCTTCCCAGTTCACGCCTTCAGCGTCCGGCACGGGAATGAGGAAATACAGTACACTCTGCCCTGAAGGAGCAGCCGAATCATCCACCGCAACCGGGTTGAACACATAGAACGAAGGATGTGCCGGAATACGCCGCTGCTTGAATACTTCCTTGAGACTTCCATCCAGACTTGGAGGCAGGAAAAACTGGTGTGTCACCGCATCATCCCAGCGTTTATCTGCCCCTGCGTAGACGAGGACACAGCCGGAAGAGGGACGATAGGCCTTTCGTCTGCCAGCTGCTTGAGGTGTCTGCTTCAATAGATCGTTCACATGGGGAAAATCCCCATTATAGATCACAGCATCCACATTTTCCGCGCCATCTGCCGTTTCTATACCTGTGCACACGCCACCTTGGATCATCAGGCCGGTAACTTCCGTCTGCAGCTTGATTCTGCCGCCGCGCGAGAGCAACTCCTGTTCCAGAATAGCCGGCAAAGCAGCATAACCGCCCTTCACCACCCAGATGCCATACTCGTGCTCCGCATAAGGAAGCAAGGAATAAATACCGGGAGTACCGAAGGGTGATCCACCGATATACAGGCTTTGCAGCGAATACGCATCGAGCAGTTCTTCATGTTCAAAATAATCCCCTACCGCCTTGCGCACACTTTTGTGTGCTCGCAGTCTGCCCATGAGTGACATGAGCGAAGGGGTGAAGAAATCCCTTTTGCGTGGAAACATCTGTTCCAGAAACGCTGCACGGCCTGCGGGAAACAGAGTGTCCATATCCTTCATAAACCGTGTGAATCCACGGCCCTCGCCGGGGAACAGCCGTTCAATCTCTGCCGTTTGCTGATCACGATCCGTCATCTTGGTCATGACACGTCCGCTGTGATAATGCACCCGGTATAACGGGTCACAGCGCAGCAGCTCAACCTTGGAGCGGTCCACGCCCGCCTCTTCGAGAATGCCCAGCAGCATCTCCGGCAGCAGTACAATCGTCGGTCCCTGATCAATGCGGTAATCGCCTTCCTGTTCAAAAGCAATTCGTCCACCCACGCGGGAACCCCGTTCGTATACCGTAACATCCCATCCTTGACGGTTAAGCAGCAGCGCGGAGGTAAGCCCGCCAATTCCTGCGCCTACAATCGCAGCCCGCTTCATGAGTGTCCTCCGACTTCCGCCGTCTGCACATAGGATGAAGGCTTGGTATGTCTGCGTGCATCCTCTTCCTGAATGAGTCTGACACTGATGCGGGCCGATTCAAAAATCGTCGGCAAACCGCTGCCCGGATGTGTACCTCCACCCACCAGCCATACACGTTCCAATTCCTCGAACTGGTTATGCGGCCTCAGGTACATCATCTGACCCAGATTATGAGCCATGTTGAAGGTTGCCCCGCGGTATACATCCAGCTCATTCTGCCAATCCAGCGGCGTAAACAGCATGCATTCTTCAATGCGGCCACGGATGTCAGCCAGCTCAGGAACCGCTTCAAGCCGCTTCAGCATCGCTTCCTGCACTTTCGATCGTTCGGCTTCCCAGTCAATGTCTCCCGTAAGGTTCGGGGTTGGCATCAGCACATAAAGTGCAGATTTTCCTGACGGTGCGAGTGTCGGATCAAGTCTGGATGGGTTATGAACATATAGAGACGGGTCTGCGGACAGCATTTTGTGCTTTGTAATCTCGTCTACATTGACCCGGTAATCCTCTGGAAAATAAATCGAGTGATGCGGCAGATCAATCTCGCCATCTACACCCAGATAAAGCATTGCTGTGGAGCAGGAATATTTTTTACGTTTCATTTTCTCAGGGGTGTACTTCTTCAGTACGCCAGGTTCAAACAAATGGTTCACTGCATGGGCAAAATCGGCATTAACGACAACATGATCGGCTTTAAGCCGTTCGCCGTTCTCGAGCAGCACACCTTCAGCCCGGCCATTGCGAACGATAACCTGCTTCACAGGTGTGGCGGTGTGAATACGTCCACCATATTCTTCAACGACATCGGCCATGGCCTGGAATACACGATTCACGCCGCCGATCGGATGAAACAGTCCATATTGGTGCTCGATAAACGACAAAATCGTAAACGTGCCCGGACAATCCCAAGCGGACATGCCCAAATATTTGGACTGGAATGTAAATGCCCAACGCAGGCGTTCATCGGTAAAATACCTGGAAAGAATGCCGTAAACGGTATTATTTATATCAAGCTTGGGTAGTGCGGTAATCGCATCTTTGCGCAAATAATCGGTGAGTTTGCCAAACGGACGCCGGAGCAGCGGCATCACTTTGCCAAACTTCACTTCCTCGTCTCGCATGTACCGTAGATAATTCTCTTCATTACCAGGGAAAAGCTCCTTGATCTGTGCTGCTGTCTCTTCGCGATTCCGTGAAGGCTTGAATACCTTGTCTCCAAAGTTCAAAGCGTACAGCGGGGTCAGTTCCTTCATATCCACATAATCCGACAGCTTGCGTCCGACCACATCGAACATTTCTTCGATCAACTGAGGCATCATCAGAAACGTAGCCCCGCGGTCAAACTTGTATTCACCCAGCTCCAGACGGGAAGAACGTCCTCCAATGGCTGGCTGCTTCTCGTACACATCGACCTCATATCCCTGACCAGACAGTAACATGGCTGCAGCAAGTCCGCCTGGACCTGCGCCAATGACGGCTGCACGTTTGCGTTGTTGATTCGGTATCATGCCACTCACCTTTCTATGTAGGGAACCTCTAGTTCTTAAGCCCCTAACCTACTATTAAACTGTGAAGAAACACTTCAATCGGATAAACCGAACAACATTATACAAATGTAGTACAAATATTATACGACAAGTAAAACATAAAATGACCGACGGGTCAAATTAATGTTCTTTTTCGGTGATTACACAGCAAAAAACATCCCTTAATCATTAGATCAAAGGATGTCCGCTAGATATGAATCTATTCTTTTTATCTTCGTTTTATGTTGAATGAGTATTGAATGTTGCTGTCTGTTTGATGGTTGTTCGCTGGCTGACAGCTCGCGGCTGTTCTGCAAGCTATTCATTAAAATACTCGCGTTCAATCCACGACTGCCAGTCTCCTGAATCTTCGGGCATAATCCACTCCGGGTATCGTGCATGTTCCGCACGTTCGAACCCTTTGCCACCCAGGACAAAGCGTACATGAGGAAACTCCTCCCGAATCCGGTCGATCAGCTGATCGCAGGTATCCACCAGTCCAGAGTTGGTAACGGACAGACAAACCAGCTTGATCTTCTGCTCGCGAATAATCGGGAACACACCTTCTTCCGGTGTATTGGCGCCAAGATACAGCACTTCGGCCCCATTTTTGCGCATAAATAACGAAAAGAGCAGTAAACCGACCTGATGATGCTCCCCTTCCGGGCACATGGCCAGAACTTTGGGCAGATGCGGATAGATCGGGAACAGATGGAAAAACTGATAAAAACGCTGGGAGATCAGCTGCGTCATAAAATGCTCCTGTGCTACCGTTGCACGCCCTTCCTCCCATGCGTCTCCGACCCGAACCAGAATGGGTACGAGCACATGATAGAACATGCTGTCGTATCCGTACATCGTGAATCCAAAATCAATCAAACCGTTGGCACGCTCGCCCTGAAAATGATAAAGAGAGTCATAAATCTGATCGGTCATATGTTCATATGCCTCTTCAGCATTAGGTACTGGAGGCGCTGTAGGCATAGGAATAACTGCTCTAGACCTGCTTTCTTTCTTTTCCTTCAACATGCGTACGGCCTCGGAGATGCTGGTCTGATGCTGATCAATCTGCTGCTTCAGCCAGCGCAGGTCAGCAACATGCTCTTCCGTGTACATGCGGTAACCCGAATCTGTCCGCTCAGGGGTGACCGCATTATACCGATTTTCCCAAGCCCGGAGCGTGACCGCCTGAATGCCAAGCATAGCAGCGACTTGTTTGATGGAATACACATGATTACCTACTTTCTCTCCATGAACGTTCTACAAAAATAATACACTCATTATACACAATGGCTCTACACCTGTCGATTAACGCGCTCCATTTCATCCTGCTGCACCTCTGGTGGGCATTCGCACACTTTTACTGCGTCAACATCGTCACACCTGTGGTAATATACGTCATTCAGCAAGCACAGAAGGGAGGCATCTACCATTGGTTTCATCGCGCCGCAGCATCTCGGAGCAACGTTCTCCACAACGCAAATTTCCTTACATACGAACAGCTATTGTGCTGCTTATTCTATGGCTCATTGCCGTGATGATCTATCAGACCTACAAGCCTCTGCCGCCAGGTATTTCATACGAAAGTCAGGAGTATCGGGTACAAAACGTGCAATTCCTGCACGATCTCACCTATCCTTCCTCCGATGGGCAGATGGAGCATGAACAGCAGATTTTCCAGCGAATGCTCCAGATCGTGAAGGATGCGGAGCAGTTTGTCGTCGTAGATATGTTTTTGTTCAACAACTATCAGCATAAGGGACAGCACTTTCCCCCTGTCAGTCAACAGTTCACCGATGCACTCATAGCCAAAAAAACAAAAAATCCTGATATGGATATCTGGTTCATTACCGATGAAGTGAATATCAACTATAGCTCTGCCCCCAACGCGCTGCTGGAGCAGATGATACAGGCCGACATTGAAGTCGTCATCACTAACGATGATCCGCTGCGCGATTCTACACCGATTTATTCTGCGGTCTGGCGTACGTTCTTCCAGTGGTTCGGTCAGTCCGGGAACGGCTGGATTCCTAACCTGATGGCAACAGACGGTCCGGATTTCACCCTGCGCTCCTATCTTAAATTGCTGAATGTGAAGGCCAATCACCGCAAAGTGGTTGCCAGCGAGAAAACCGCCATTGTCTCCTCAGGCAACATTCATGATGCCAGCGCTTATCACTCCAATATCGGTTTCGAGGTAACCGGCCCGGTCATCGGGGATATTATTCAAGCGGAGCAAGCCGTTGTAGATATGTCTGGTGGGGGGCAGCTGCCTGTATATGACGCTTCATCGCAGACCTCCTCTTCCTCTTCAGATTCCTCTCCCTCCTCCGAGGCAGCAAAGGAAAGTGAAAGTGAAGGGCCGATTCGTCTGCGATATTTGACCGAGGGTAAAGTTAATGATGCGCTGCTCTATGAGATCAATCAGACTGGCAAAGGCGATACGTTATGGATGGGCATGTTCTACATTGCTTCACCCAGAGTGCTGGAGGCATTGCTGGATGCATCGAAGCGAGGCACAGACATTCGGCTTGTGCTTGATCCTAATGAAAATGCATTTGGTCAAGAGAAGATTGGCATTCCCAATCGCCCTGTAGCTGCGGAGCTGCATGACAAATCCAGTGGCAGCATCCAGATTCGCTGGTATAACACCACCAAGGAGCAGTACCATACCAAGATGATCTACATTGCAAAAGCAGCCGGAGATCATATCGTTATCGGCGGCTCAACCAACTTCACCCCCCGGAATCTGAATGACTACAATCTGGAAAATGATATATGGATTGCCGCCCCGGCAGACGCTGCCTTCACGATTGATGTTGCTGATTATTTCAAACGGATATGGGCGAACGAGGATGCAACGTTTACATTGAATCTGGAGGAGTTTCAGGAGAAAACGACTTTTCTGAAAGGCATCCTTTACAAACTTCAGCTTATTCTAGGTTTTACTACATTTTGAGCTTTGCATTTATACTCGCTTTGAGCTGTGCTTTTATGATCGCTTTGAGCTGTGCTTTTATACTCGTTGAATGAAGGGTTATTTCCACGAATACTCCGTTGAATGACAGAACAACCTGTAAATAATTATTTCAGCACAATATGGCGAGTTCAGCTTACACCATGTGTCGACTTCAGGTCACAACAATAATAGGGACTTCAGATCACAAATAATAGCGTCTAAGATCAAAACAATATATAGAGACATCAGATCACACCATTATCCAAATACCTTATTATATCTGTGTGTATTATACATCCGTCTGCATTCCTCATTTGCTGCGGGTGTATTTTTTATCTTGACAGAGGATGAGATGTGTGAAAAGATGTTACCTAACGAACGTTAGGAAGGTGAACACAATGACTGCTCATTCCATTCGGGATGCAGCCCTTTTCCATTTTGCCAGAGACGGCTATGAAGGGGCTTCATTAAGAGCGTTAGCTGATGAGGTTGGAATCAAGAAACCGTCGATATATGCGCATTTCAGCGGGAAAGAGGACTTGTTCATGCGCACGCTTGAGTATGCATTTGATGAAGTACGGCGGCATACCTTGGAGTATTTTCGTGACCATACCCACCTTCCACTGGAAGAGCGTCTACGGGGGTTGCTGACGTGGTTTGAGCAGGAGTATCAGGAACATGCCTCTGCCAGGTTGATGCTACGTAACTGTTATTATCCGCCGCCTGATCTGTACAGCCAGGTCATGGATCTGGTGTATCCTTTTCTGGACGGCATGGAGCGTGCTTTGTCCCGGCTGTTGCAGCGAGCGATCCGCGAAGGAGATGTTCCGCCTCTTCCTGCCGAGCAGGCAGCGATTGCATTTATGACCTTTCTCGATGGCATTACGGTCGAGATCATATACGGAAGCTCGCGCCGTTACAAGCGAAGACTGGATGCTGCATGGCCTGTCTTTTGGTATGGCGTAAGAAGTTTGAATGAAGGGGCACGTTCCGCTGTGCCAGAAGGAGATTGACATCATGAACCGCAACTGGTTATACGTTTTTATTGGAGGAATCATCGAGATTGTCTGGGTCAGCGGGCTCAAACATGCCTCAAATACATGGGAATGGGCTTTGACAGCAGCAGCCATTGTTATCAGCTTTGCGTTAATCATCGCTGCTTCCAAAAGGCTGCCCGTTGGTACGGTCTATGCTGTATTTACAGGGATTGGTACCGCTGGCACGGTGTTGACCGAGATGGTGCTGTTTGGCGAGCCGTTTCGTTTGGCTAAAATACTGCTGATCGGACTGCTGCTCTGCGGTGTCGTCGGATTAAAGCTCGTGACAGATCAACAGGAAAGCAAGGAACCACAAGTTAAAGGAGGTGCTGCATAATGGCTTGGCTCGCGATTGCTGGCGCAGGAATCTGTGAAATTTTTGGCGTCATCGGTATTAACGGGGCTTCTTCTCGCAAAGGATGGCCTTACATCGTTCTGATGCTCGTATCCTTTGTATTCAGCTTCTCGCTGTTATCCTACGCTATGACTGCCATTCCTATGGGCACAGCCTATGCTGTATGGACGGGTATCGGTACGGTGGGAAGCACGGTGACAGGCATGCTGCTGTTCGGTGAACGGAAGGAAGCAAAGCGGCTGCTGTTTATCGCCATGATTTTGGTGGCGGCTGTCGGATTGAAGCTGATTACGTAACAGAAAAGCATGAAACCAAACGCTGGAAAGTTGAACCGCTCCCGGCGGTTTGGTGTTTATGTATTTTTTCGTATGATAACGATTCCAGGAAACGCTATTTGGGTGATATGACATGTTTATATTTTCTAACGATTCCAGGAGACCTTATTTGAGAGATCTGTTAATAAAATCGGCCCTTTTTCTTGTGTTATAGCGAAATAAGGTTTCTGGGAATCGTTACATTTTCAGATGGCTCTAAATCATCACTATAAGCTCATCTGAGTTCGTTAGAATATCCAGGTATGCGGGGAAACAACACAATCCTGAATGTTCAAGCAAAACCACTCTGAATTTTTAGCTGGAACATATTTCCTATGATATAAGCACATCATTTTATGCCTTCAAAAAAACACAATCTCTTTGCATTTAAACACACAACTTTATGCATCCGCGCAACACAAACGGTATACATTCAAGCACAAATTCAAGCAAAACGCGCTATACAATCGGTCAAGCAAATCAAATTACAACCACTATAAACGTTCAACGCATACTGACTCCCGCCTCATGAATTAAGCCGACAGTGAGTTAAGGCGTGAAGGAAAGTTACAGTGTCAGGCCAAGTTATAGCATGAGGATGGAGGAACAACAATAAGGATGAAGTAACAGTGGGAGAGTGTGTGCGTGTGAGAAAGAACAAGAGTAGATATGCACATGAGATTATGAAAATGAGAGAGGTTATACAGTAGGTTATACAGTGGGTTAAACAGTGAGTTATATAGTAAGTTATACTCTAAGTTGTACATAATAGTGAGTAAATAAAGCACATGATAAAATAAACTCGCCTGATAGACTGTGCCAGAGTGTCAAGCCCTCCGATCCAATACCAAAGGGCCCACAGTCAAGCCAAGCCTTGCCCCTGATCTATTCCCCTGTTCTATCTATTCCCCTTGTCCTTCAATAACAACCCAAGTACAAGATACAGCTTATTCACCGCCTGTAGAATGTACTATTTTTTGGCATTTTCATGCTAGGTTTGCGAACGAGAGAGCATGGATATTTCTTTTCTTCACCCGCATCTGCGCCCTCAAGACATAGAGAATTTGTAATCTGTTAATCACATCGTTTATACTTAGTTTGACCGCAAAGTCAATTCAAGAACTCAAGAGTTCCCGATGAGGTGAATGTATCCTTAATGAACCCAATTCATGAGATGAACGAAAAGAGAAAGCTGATCATCACCACAGCGCTCAAGCTGTTTTCTGCCAAGGGCAGTGCCGCTACCTCCATGCAGGAAATTGCCGAGTTATGCGGGATGTCCAAAGGCAGCTTGTATCTGATGTTCAAATCCAAGGAGGAGCTGGAGGCCAGTACGCTGGAGTATTGTGTGTACGTACTGATAGACGAGATGTCCCAGATCGAGCACGAGACCAGTCTGACCTCTCGAGAGCGGCTACACAAGCAGATTGAAGCGCTGCTGACACATGTCGCGGAATTAAAGGAATTTTTGCGTGTGCAGATGCGGAGCATGATGATGGATGATGAGCAGCAGCGCAAGGAAAAATGTACTCCTCAGCAAAGAGATATCGAGATTCGCACACTGCATTGGTTCAAAAGCAAACTGGAGGACTTGTACGGCCCTGAGATTGAGCCTTATACCATTGATCTCATTATGCTGACGCATGGGCTTTTCCTGTCTTATGTGAAAATCTGGTTTACCGAGATGCCTTCACTGACAGTGAACAAGATGGCATCCAACCTCCTGCAGATGATAGATTATGCAGCAGCAGGTTATCTCCAGCAGCGTCCAGAACCGTTATTTCCGCTTGAGCAGTGGCCAGCCTGGGTTGCGGAAACTCAGCCGGATTCAGCGATACTGCGCCATCCCTTCCATATTTTGAAGCAGATGCAGGACATCGCATCCCGGGAAATTCCTGCAGGACAATCAAGGAATGATGTCCTTGAGACCATTGCCATACTAAGACAAGAGATCATGGAGTTTTCTCCAAGACGAGCCATCATTCTGGGTATGATGCGCAATCTGGAAGGAATCGCACTGCTTGAACCTATGCACTCCGAGCTTCAGCACATTATGGATACCATGTATAACCGGTTTATCCAGGCTGACTCGTCAAACACATAAACAGGAGACACAGAGAGGAGAAGAAACCAACGTATGAAAGGCATTATTAACTTTTCACTGAACAACAAGTTTGCGATCTGGATTCTCACTATCATCATCTCATTTGCTGGTCTGTACAGCGGAGTTACGATGAAGCAGGAGACCATTCCCAACATCAATGTACCGTTTCTGAATGTCACGGCGATTGATCCGGGTGCAGCTCCTGAGGGTATTGTGGAAGATGTCACGAAGCCGCTCGAACAGAAGCTGCGCAATGTCGAAGGTGTAAAAACGATTACCTCTACCTCGATGGAAAATGCAGCATCCATCACTCTTGAATTCGATTACGGAACGGATCTGACGAACGCAACAGCAACCGTTCGTGAAGCACTGAACGAGGTACAATTACCGGACAGTGTGCAGAAACCAACCATCTCCAAATTCAGCATTAACTCGTTCCCCGTTGTTTCCCTGAGCTTGTCCGACAAGGACGGCGGTGATCTGGAGGAACTGACACGTCTTGTGGACACGGATATCAAACCCGCACTTGAAGATATTGACGGTGTGGCTCAAGTCCAGGTGTCCGGTCAATATGTCAAAGAAGTACAATTGAAGTTCAATCAAGCCAAGATGGCTGAACTGGGCCTCAGCGAAGATACGGTAGACGGTATTGTTAAAGGCTCATCTATTCGTGTGCCTCTCGGCCTCTTCGAACTGGATAAATCCCAGAAAGCGGTCGTGGTGGATGGCAACATCATCGGGCTGGATGATCTGAAAAATCTGGCGATTCCGGTTGTACCAAGCGGGGCTGGAGCTTCTGCCGGCCAAGGTGCCGGGCAGGGTGCTGCCGCTCCGCAAGGTTCTACAGGCAGCGGAGCCCAGGCAGGTCAAGCTGCTGATCCAACAGCTCAAGCCGGGATGGGTGCTGCTGGCGCTGCACAAGGTTCTAGCCCGTCAACCGGGCAAACCGGCGGCGGAAACGCTGCTGCTGCGAATCCTTCCGGTGCCGCAGGATCTGCCAGCGCAGCTGGAATTCCAACGATCAAGCTGAGCGATATCGCCAAAATTGAGGTGATCGGTCAAGCCGAGTCCATCTCACGCACCAACGGCAAGGAATCCATTGGGATCTCGGTAGTCAAATCCAATGATGCCAATACCGTCGATGTCGTTAAAGCAGTGAAGAGCAAAGCCGAAGAACTGCAAAAGCAGTTTAAAAATGCCGAGCTGACCATCCTGCTTGACCAAGGTAAACCGATTCAGGATTCCGTGAATACGATGCTGGGTAAAGCGGCCTTCGGCGCTTTGTTCGCAGTACTCATTATTTTGCTCTTCCTGCGCAACATTCGTTCAACGATTATCTCCATTATCTCGATTCCGCTCTCCTTGCTGATGGCACTGACAGCACTCAACCTGATGGACATTACATTGAACATGATGACGCTGGGAGCGATGACCGTTGCGATTGGTCGGGTTGTCGACGACTCCATCGTTGTTATCGAGAACATCTATCGCAGGATGACTCTCAAAAACGAGAAGCTTAAAGGCCGTGAATTGGTTCGTGAAGCCACTCGTGAAATGTTTATCCCGATTCTCTCCTCTACCATTGTTACGATTGCGGTATTCCTGCCGCTGGCACTCGTTAGCGGTATGGTCGGAGAGCTGTTCACACCGTTTGCCTTGACCATGGTATTCGCCCTGCTCGCCTCACTGCTGGTTGCGATCACCATCGTTCCGATGCTGGCACACAGCCTGTTCCGCAAAGGCATCAAAGGTAAACAGAATCATGAGGAGAAACCGGGCAAGCTGGCTGGTGGTTACAAACGCCTGCTCAACTGGACACTCAATCATAAAATCATTACGGTCAGCATTGCCATTCTGCTGTTGGTCGGCAGCTTGTTCCTGTATCCATTCATCGGTGCAAGCTTCCTGCCAGAGCAGAAAGATAAATATGTAACGATTACGTACAGCCCGGAAACAGGCTCACTCCGTGAAGATGTAGAGAAAGAAGCACTGGTGGCTGAGAAATGGCTGCTGAAACAGCCAGGTCTGGAGAAAATGCAATACTCCATCGGCGGCGGCAGCCCGCTCGCCAGCATGGGTGGAGGCGGCGGAAACTCCGCACTCTTCTATATCCAGTACAACCAGGATACCAAGGACTTCACCGAGGTGAAGAAACAGCTGGTTGAAGGTTTGCAAAAAGAAGTAACCAAAGGCACGTGGAATGAACTCGATATGTCCGGCGGATTCGGCGGCAGCAACCTGAGTCTGTCCATCTACGGCGACAATGTAGAGCAGTTGAAACCGGTAGCCGAGGAAGTTCTGAAGCTGGTTCAGGCAGATAAGGACTCTTTTGAAAAAGCGGATACCACGATCTCCGACACGTACGGTCAATACACGCTGGTTGCCGATCAGGAGAAGCTGAGCAAGCTCGGTCTTACAGCAGGTCAACTGGCCATGACACTCAGTCCGGTACGTGAACGTCCGGTGCTCACTGAAGTAGACATTGATAACAAAACGTATAAAGTCTACGTTGAAACTGACAACAAAACATTCAGCAGCATTAAGGATATTGAAAACGAAACCGTGACATCACCGCTGGGCATCCAGGTTCCGATCAAGGATGTTGCCAAAGTGGAGGAAGGCACTTCACCGAACTCCATCATGCGTATTGATGGTAAAGTGGTTGTGCAGGTCACAGCCAACATTCTGGCTTCCGATGTAGCCAAAGCTTCACAGAACCTGCAAGCAAGCATCGACAAGCTTGACCTGCCAGATGGCGTTGAGGTGAAGTTTGGCGGTACAACCGAGCAAATCAATGATACATTTACACAGCTGGGGCTGGCGATGCTGGCAGCCATTGCGATTGTATACTTCGTGCTTGTTGTAACATTTGGCGGTGGACTTGCTCCATTCGCAATTCTGTTCTCACTTCCGTTCACGGTGATCGGAATCATGGTTGGTCTATTCATCGCAGGAGGCACGCTTGACGTATCCGCTATGATGGGTGCACTGATGCTGATCGGTATCGTGGTTACGAATGCCATCGTGTTGATCGACCGTGTTATTCACAAAGAAAACGAGGGACTCTCTACGCGTGAGGCACTGCTCGAAGCAGGAGCTACGCGTCTGCGTCCAATCCTGATGACGGCACTGGCTACTATCGGCGCCCTGCTGCCACTCGTCACAGGTCTGGAAGAGAGCGCGGGGATTATCTCCAAAGGGCTCGGCATCACGGTTATCGGTGGTCTGATCAGTTCTACACTGCTCACCCTTGTCATTGTGCCGATTGTGTATGAGTTCCTGATGAAGTTCAAAAAGAAAAAAATCGCAGATTAATGTAATTCTCTAGGGCGTGTCTGAAAACTCTGAAGGTGGCAGATTTTGCTGAATTTTCGTTCCAAGCCAGGAAGTTTTCCGCAGGCGTGCCGGGGCACGTCAAGGGAAAGTGACGCAGCAGGGGGCGAAAAGGCGGTAAAAGATGCACTTCAGTAGGTTTCAAGACACGTCCTAATCACAGCACAGCAAGCTTCTAACGTGCTGGAAAAACAGGCTCTGACGGGCAATGGAATGATGACTGCTTCCATTGCCTGATCAAGGGCCTTTTTTTATAAACATCGATGTAAGAAAAACTTTCATAATCTACTTTGATTTAAGAGGTATCACAAAAAGATCAAGTGTTTTTGTCATTCAAACCAAAGAATGTAAGGTTTAAGCTCATCGTCTGCAAAAGCACGTATACTTATTCTTACAACAGCCTGAATAAAGCATATGATTGCATAGTACCAAACAGATGATCATTGGCGAAGGGCGGTGACTAGGTGGAAGAACCTACGCTTCATATCCAAATCAGAGACATGCTGAAACGTCCCGTATTTCGCAAGGCGGAATATGTGGCCAGTGATCGTGCGCTGGAGCGTTATGTGCGCTGGGTACATATTATGGAGGTGCCAGAGATCGGGGATTTGCTCAGTGGAGGAGAATTGATCCTTACTACAGGCATTGGCTGGTCTGAAGGCAATCAGTGCGGATTGTCCTTTCTGCATCAATTGATTACCTGCGGCGCATCTGGATTATGTATTGAACTGGGAGAGCATACCCGCCCTCAGCTGGAAGGGCTGAAACAGATCGCTGCTGAAGCTGATTTTCCGCTGATCTGGTTTCATGATCAGGTTCGGTATATTGATATTACTCAAGATCTTCATTTTGCCCTGATCCGCAGTCATCAGCGTATGGTTGCCGAGCTGGACCAGCTCACCACCTCCTTTCATCAGCTGCTGCTGAATGGAGACGGTGTACTGCCGTTACTACGGCTCCTGTCGCGGAATACGGGATATGCCGTAGCTCTGTATCCACTGGAAGGAGAGGCCATTGCAGTACCGTATGTCCCCCCGGAGCAGCTGGAGGCGCGGAGACAGCAGTGGCGGAGACAGCATGTTTTTACGGAAAACCATACGCAACCTGATGAACAGAATTCAGCTGAAGACGCTGCAGCTCAATTCGATATCGGGTCTACCCCGCATTCAGCACATCGAATGAACGGCATCAGCATGCCTGTTCAGGCGTTAGAGTATACCTTCGCAGATCTTGTCCTTTTTCCACATCAACCTGAAAACATCGACCTCAACCAACCCCCAGAGACCCGTCCATCTGAAGCTTATGTTGTTCAAGCACTGGAGCGCTGTGCTGCTGCCATAGCCCAGGACTGGATGCGTACAAAATATATGGAGGAAAAACGACGTTACAAAGAGGATATGTGGGTCATCGACTGGTTAAACGGAAGCCACTCCACCAAGGATATTCAGGAGTATCTTTCGGCTGCCGATCCCCGGCTCTGCAACGCCCAGGCTGCCGTTATTTTATTTGATAGCCATCCAGTCCACAACGACAGTCTCCGACTGCAAAAGCTTTTGATTCAGCGTAATATCGTGGCCCGCTCCATATTTGCCCGAGAGGGCTTCACGCTCTACAGCACCGTACTTAACCTACAAATTATTGTTATCGTAATTGATCCTCAATCAGAAACCCTGCGTAAAAATAAGGTTTGGCACTGCATACAGCAATTAAAACAGCATGAGCAGGAGCAGACCCATCAACTCTTCTCTGGTCTCTTGGGCATTGGTCAGAGCTACTCCGACTTATCCCGTCTGCGGGAGAGTCTGGAATCAGCCAGGGAAACGCTGCGCATTCAGAAGGACATTGGTGTGATGCAGCAGCCTTTCTACAGTAATCTTCACTGTTATCGAATTATTGCGAGTATGAAGCAGAGCGGCAATTTGAATGATTTTATTACCGAATATTTAGGCCCCCTTATCAGATATGACGCAGAGAAAGGCGGTCAGCTGCTCCTTACGCTGAAACAGTACCTGACGCTCTGCTGCTCCAAACAAGAGACAGCCAGTGCGCTGTTTATTGTCAGACAGACGCTGTATCACCGTTTGGACAAAATTGAATCACTTTTGGGAATAGACTATCTCCTGCCGGAGAAGCGAGTGGCCATGGAGCTTGCGCTGTACGCTTATGAATATATAAACGGACCGCTTTTGTAAGAAGTCTTAGCTGTTATAAGAAGAGATCGTGTGATAAATCGTGCTGTGTGCTGTAAACAGCAGTGAAGCAGTCCATGTATTGGAAGGGATTACGCTCCTCGCCGGGTCTGCAGCTGACGAATCAATATATGGCTGAACCACTTACGTCCTGCGGCTGTGCCCACATGCTGCTCCACATGCTCCCCCGGGAGATCAGGGTGCTCCCATGTAACATGAGCACCCTCCAGATGTTCCCGAACCGAGCAGATCCGATACCCCTGTGCCACCAATCGTTCAATCGTATGCTTCTCTTCCTCAAACGTTTCGCGCTCCGACATCAGCTTCGCCCCCCATTCAATGCAGCCATTGCAGAGAGCTGCTTCCTTGACGGGAGCGGTTCCTGCGCATCGTATTTGCTGCGCTTCACATATTCTCCTGCCCCGGATGCCCCGACAAACTGCCGATTCCGTATCACATATTCTCCCCGACACAGCACGGTTACCGGGCAGCCCTGCACCTGCATGCCTTCGAACGCGCTGTAATCCACGTTCATGTGATGGGTTTCTGCCGAAATGACCCTCGTTATGGATGGGTCAAAAATGACGATATCCGCATCCGTACCGACAGCCAGTGTTCCCTTTTGCGGAAATAACCCGAACAATTTGCTCGCCCTGGTCGAGCACAGATCAACCCACTGATTCAGTGAAATTCGGCCTTTAGCCACTCCCTCCGAATAGAGAATACTGACCCGATCCTCAATGACTGGCCCGCCATTCGGAATTTTGCTGAAGTCCTGCCTGCCGAGGTCCTTCTGCCCTGTAAAATTAAACGAGCAGTGGTCCGAGCCGATCGTCTGCAGCTGTCCGCTTTTCAAAGCATTCCACAGCGCCTCCTGATGCCCCTTCTCCCTTAACGGTGGAGACCAGACATACTTCGCCCCCTCGAAATCGGGTTGATCCATGATGGACTGCTCCAGCGTCAGATACTGTGGACACGTCTCTCCCCAGATTCGATACCCCAGCTCCCGCATTCTTGCGATCTGCTCAACCGCTTCCGCACAGGTGACGTGCACCACGTACAGCTGCGAATCCGCCAGTGCAGCCAGGCGGGCCGCACGTCCGGTCGCTTCTCCCTCCAGCATGGAGGGACGAGTCAGCGCATGGTAGATCGGCGCAGTTCGCCCTTCGGCCAGGGCCTGCTTCACAAGCAGGTCAATGACATCTCCATTCTCGGCGTGCACCATAACCAGTGCTCCGTATTCTTTCGCCTTTTGCAGTGTCTGAAAGAGGATTCCGTCATCCGCCTGGAACTGGTTTTTGTACGCCATAAATACCTTGAAGGACGACACGCCCTCCTCTTCAATGATCTGCGGGAGCTCCTCCAGCACCTGATCATTCATCTCACCGATCATCAGGTGGAATCCGTAGTCAATGACTGCCTTGCCTCTGGCCTTGTTATGCCATTCCTGCAGCGATTCGGATAAGGGACGGCCCTTCTGGGTCAGACAAAAATCAATGATTGTTGTTGTTCCTCCAAATGCAGCCGCCTGCGTTCCTGTAGCAAAATCATCCGCGGTGACCGTGCCGCCAAACGGCATGTCAAGATGAGTGTGCGGATCAATGCCACCTGGTATGACATAACAGCCCGATGCATCAATGACTTCTGTCTGGTCATCCGGCGTTAGGCCTATGCCGATCTGTTCAATTTTCCCCGCCGTAATCAAAAGGTCTGCTTCAAACGTATCCGATGCCGTCACTAATATCCCATTACGAATCAAAGTACGCGTACTCATGAAATCGCCTCCTTGGTTGATTGGTTACGGACGGACTGCAGCACAGCAATCGCCGATTGACGTTCATTCCATGTAACGGGTGCCTGATCCGATGCCAGTTCTACCATCTCGATTGCCCCTTCCACAGGACAGACAATGGAGCACAGATTACACCCAACGCAGTCCTCCTCCACCACCTCCAGATAAGCGCCTGACGGGTCGGTTAACATGTCAATGCATTGATGGGACGTATCTTCACAAGCAATATGGCATTTGTTGCAGTTGATACAGACATCACGATTGATGCGGGCCACAACCTTGTAATTCAGATCGAGATTGCCCCAATCCGAATATTTGGGTACGGTCCGGCCCACCAGCTCCGATACACTGCTGAGTCCCTTTTCGTCCAGATAATCGTTCAGGCCGTCGATCATATCCTCCACAATGCGGAAGCCATGATGCATGGCCGCCGTACATACCTGTACCCCCGTTGCACCCATTAGCAAAAATTCCGCGGTATCCCGCCAGTCGGATATGCCGCCAATGCCGGATATCGGTACTCCAACCTCGGGATGGCGAGCACACTCAGCTACCATGTTCAGTGCAATAGGCTTCACTGCGGGGCCGCAGTAACCGCCATGTGCTCCCTTGCCGCCTACATGCGGCACCGTGTTCCACGAATCCAGATCAACACCAGCGAGAGAATTGATCGTGTTGATCAGGGAAATCGCATCTGCACCACCACGCACAGCCGCCCGGGCTGTTGCTGTAATATCCGTGATATTCGGCGTCAGCTTCACGATGACCGGTGTGGCAGCTACTTCTTTGACCCACATCGTTTGCAGCTCGACAAGATCCGGCTGTTGGCCTGAAGCAGCACCCATGCCGCGTTCAGCCATACCATGTGGACAGCCAAAGTTCAGCTCCAGACCATCGACCCCGACGGCCTCCACCTTTTTAACAATCTCATGCCATTTCTCCCTCCGCGGCTCAACCATGAGAGAGGCGACGACCGCACGGTCCGGGAAACGCTTCTTGGTCTCGGCAATCTCGCGCAGATTCACTTCCAGCGGACGGTCAGAGATCAACTCGATGTTGTTAAAGCCCGCCACGCGCTGCCCGCCAAAGTGAACTGCCGCAAAGCGGGAGGAGGTGTTGATAATCGGCTCGCCGAGTGTCTTCCATACCGCACCGCCCCAGCCCGCCTCAAACGCACGCTGGACCTGGTATCCCGTATTGGTCGGTGGTGCCGAAGCAAGCCAGAATGGATTAGGCGACTGAATGCCCGCCAGATTTATCGATAAGTCCGCCATATCAATCCCTCCTTGAATAAGAGCTTTATGAGTTCTGTAAATTTGTGAGTCTCCCATCCTAACGATTCCCACAGCGCTTATTCAGCTGAAATACGGCCTTTGGATTTTCTAACGATTCGTAGGAACGCTATTCAGCTGTTTTCGCACGTTTCCAGCCGCATTTTGGCGTTTCTGAATGAAATAAGGCTCGTGAGAATCGTTAGATTTCCCCATGCCCCCTTTTCGCCTTAATAAGCTTTCTGGGGATCGTTAGCCGATCCGGAGCCAATATGAGGTCCCGTGGAGATGAGTTTTTGCGTACGTCGTGAGTGTTTACGAAGACCGCCGACACCGACGTCCGACATCATTTCAATACACCTGTGTTTTACACTTGGACCTTATCTCATGCACCTTCCTTACGTCCTCATGACTTTCCTCATACACTTTCCTCATACACTTTCCTTACGCACTCTCCACAGTGCGACCCGGGAGTGCCTTCATGATCGCAGCGGCAGCCAGTTTGCCCTGTTGTGCAGCCGAAACCACCATCGCCTCTCCTTGACCCTGACCAAAAACAACATCGCCAGCCGCATACACTTGAGGATGCGAAGTGCGGTACGTATGCGTCTCCACTTCCACAACGCCTCCGTTATGACGCAGCTCAAACGCTTCAATGATTGGCAGCAGCCGATTCTGTCCAATGGCCCGAATGACGGTGTCACATTCAACGATGAAGGTCGAGCCCTCCACAGCTACAGGCAGCGCCCGTCCGCCGCCAGGCGGTGTGACAAGCTCCATTTTCACACATTCTACGGCACGAACCCGGCCATTCTCGTCACCCAGAATACGCTGCGGCATCGTAAACCAACGAAACTCCACACCCTCCTGCTTGGCAAAAGTATACTCAAACGCATAGGCTGTCATCTGCTGCACCCCGCGCCGATACAACATCTGCACCCGCTCTGCACCCAGCCGTACGGAACAGGTCGCTGCATCCACCGCCGTATTGCCTGCACCAATAACAGCTACGTTCAAGCCATGGAGCGCTGGCGGTACACCCTGCTTGGTGGACTCCACAAGTTCAATGGCATCATACACACCTTCCAGCGACTCCCCCTCAATGCCCAGCATCGGAACCGATCCCATGCCACAAGCCAGAATTACAGCCTCGTGCCGCTCCAGAAGCTCCGACGCCGCCATGTCGATGCCAATGCGAACACCATAGCGAATCTGCACGCCCAGCGCTTCCACCTGTTCTACTTCCCACAGCGGAACCTGCTCGGGCAAACGGAAGGATACGATGCCGTAGGTATTCAGCCCGCCGCCCTTTGCCTTGGCTTCATAGATGGTCACTTCATAACCTGCCCTTCCCAGCTCACGGGCTGCCGAGAGTCCGGCAGGTCCTGCACCGACAACAGCAATGCTTCTGCCATTTGCAGGAGCTGCATGGAAAAGAGGTTCATTGCTCTCCCTCGCCCAATCCGTTGCATAACGCTGCAGGTCCCCAATGCGAATCGGCTTTGAAGATTCGTTCAGCACACAAGCACCCTCGCATAGCTCCTCCGTGGGACAGACTCGAGCGCAGCTCGCACCGATTGGATTGGCATCCATGATCGTGCGTGCCGATCCTTTCAGATGCCCTGTTGCTATTTTTTTAATAAAAGAAGGGATGTTGATATCGGTGGGACACGCCTTAATACACGGAGCATCGTAACAATACAAACAGCGGTTGGATTCCTCCATCGCTTCCTTGCCAGTCATTGCCGGTTTCATCTCGACAAAACGTGACTCCCATCCATAATCGGACCCTGCTGCTCCAGAGTGATTCATCAATGTACGCACCTCCTGTAGATTAACGACAATTCCACTGATCCAATGCACACGACTCGGTGGACACATGCCAGGTTTATCCGGGCTGCAGCATCCTCCACTCCTGTCAAACCATACCTCTGTTACCTGCCTGCATCAGGGTTCATAATTAAAGTTCATAATCGGAGTCATATCCAGACTCACGCCTGTATTCACTTTCAGTCAGCCGCACTACAGACTCACCAGCTGCTCATACGTCTCAGGTCTGCGATCCCGATAAAATTGCCACACATTACGCACTTCCCGAATCATCTCCGTATCCATCTCGCCAATAACCACTTCATCCTGGTCCCTGCTGCCTACAGCCACCATGCGTCCCCTCGGGTCCACCAGATACGACTGGCCATAAAATTCACCCATATTCCACGGCGCTTCCACGCCTACACGATTAATTGCCGCTACATAATAACCGTTGGCTACCGCATGGGCCGGCTGCTCCAGCTTCCACAAATACTCCGAGGTGCCTGCCACCGTAGCGGACGGATTAAACACAATTTCGGCCCCTGCCAACCCGAGCAAGCGCGCTCCTTCCGGAAAATGGCGGTCATAACAGATATACACGCCCACTTTGGCGTAGGCCGTATCAAATACCGGATAACCGAGGTTGCCGGGTTTGAAATAATACTTTTCCCAGAAGCCGTTTGTCCCCTCTCCTGCCTCCACATGCGGAATATGATGCTTGCGGTATTTGCCCAGATACGTTCCGTCCGCATCAATGACCGCCGCTGTATTGTAATAGGAAGCAATTCCGTCTACCTCGTACACAGGCAAAATAAGGACTACAGCAAGCTCCTTCGCCAGCTCCTGAAAGCGTCTGGTCGTCGGTCCTTCCGGCACTCGTTCTGCCGATGCGTACCATTTGGGTGTTTGCTCTGTGCAAAAGTAAGGTCCATAGAAAACCTCCTGCAGCCCGATGATCTGCGCCCCTCTCGCCGCTGCCTCACGTACAAGCCTGATGTGCTTCTGGATCGCTGCCTCCTTATGCACTTCAACAGGGGCTCCGCCCTCAATGTCATGGGATGCCTGAATCAAACCGATACGAATTACACTCATAACGTCATCACGCCTCCTTTGGTAATATGCACATGCTGCGGATGGTGCGGAACAGCACCTCTGTACCCAGCGCAATATCCTCAGGGGAGGAATATTCACTTGGATGATGACTGATGCCATCCTTGCTGCGAACAAAAATCATGCCATAATCACACACATATGACAGTGCCAATGCATCATGGAACGGGCCGCTCATCAGCTCCGGAAGGGGCAGCTGAATCTCTTCTGCGGCAGAGCGAATGACAGACATGATCGACTCGGCGCAGTATCGAGGCTCACTGTTGGTATCCTCGGTGACGGTATACGTTAGACCATAACGGGAGCTGACCTCGTCCAGCAAAGTCATCAGCTGCGCCTGGAGCCGATTGCGGCGTTTCATATCCATATCCCGTAAATCCACCGTAAAGCTTACTTCCTCAGGAATGATATTCCTCGAATCCGGGAACACCCTCAGACTTCCTACCGTACCAACAGTGGGGGCATCCGGGTCTTCACGCACCATATCATCAAAAGCGGCAATCACTTTGGCACTGCCTGCAAGGGCATCATGACGCATAACCATCGGAACAGAACCCGCATGCCCGGCCATCCCCTTCATCGTTACCGTGAACCAGAGCGGCCCGGAGATGCCTGTCACCAGACCTACAGGAGCATTCATAACTTCCAGCACAGGCCCCTGCTCGATATGCAGCTCCAGATATTGCCCGATAGAACCAGGCAAATATGCAGCAGCAGCGAAATCAGCTGGCGAACAGCCGCAAGCCTCCAGTGCCTCCCGCCGAGTCACCCCGTTCTTGTCCTGACGTTCCAGCTCTCCTTCCTCCAGCTGATTCGTAATGCCGCGTGAACCGAACAATCCCTTGTTAAACCGGGACCCCTCCTCATCGCAAAAGGCAATGACTTCAATTGGCATCAGCGGCTGTATGCCTTGTTCAATCAGGGATTGTACGGCCTCCAGCGCACCTAATACACCAATTGCTCCGTCATAACGTCCACCATAAGGCTGGGAGTCGATATGTGAACCGACCATCAGGATCGGCAGGGTTGCATCCATTCCTTCCAGACGACCAATCAGATTGCCAAAAGCATCGATTCGAGTCGAAAGACCTGCCCCTTCCATCCAGGCTCTGACCCGTTTCACCCCCTCCATATCCTCCGGCGTAAGAGCAAGCCTGCATACACCTGTATCTGCGATCCTGCCAATCTGCGCTAGCTCCTCAATATGCTGCATCAGCCGCAGCTGATTAATCGATGGGTCGGTTGTTGTCTGCATTCTGCTTCCCTCCTTGCATCAGCTTGTGCGCTTCATAAGCTCATCCTCACCTCATGCTCATCTCACTTGACGCCCCCGCCCCCTAATTCTGATCATCATTCAGACTGCGAAGCGCATTAAACAAGCTGGCTGCGATGAGATCGAGTTCTTCCTCGGTGGTGACAAACGGCGGCGACAGCGTCAAAATATTGGAAAATCCTGGCACCGTATCTCCATTCTTGCCAATCAATATGCCAGCCTGTTTACAATGAGCCAGCACCTTCATCACGTTCTCCGCTTTCGCTGGCGAACCGTCCGGCTCAATCAGCTCGATGCCGCAAGCGAATCCGAAGAGACGGATATCGCCTACGGACGGAAGCTGAAGCAGTGGCGCAAGCTTCTCGTCCAGCATGCTGCCCAGCGCAGCTGCCCGGCTAACCAGCTGCTCCCGTTCCAGAATCTCAAGATTTGCCAGTGCTATCCGGCACGATACCGGATTACCGCCAAACGTATTCACATGCCGAAAGTGACTGTCATCGCCTGGTTTGCGGAATGAATCGTATAAGTCCGATCTTACTGCTGTAGCGGAGAGCGGTGCATACGCACTCGTCATGCCCTTGGCCATCGTAACGATATCCGGCTGCACCCCGTAATTCTGATGGCCGAATTTCTGCCCTGAGCGTCCAAAGCCACAGATCACCTCATCCACAATGAGCAGCACGCCATATCGCTGGCAGATATCCTGTACGGTGCGCATATAATCCGGCGGGGGAACAATCATGCCGCCGCCAGTAATAACCGGCTCCATAATAACGGCGGCCACCGTCTCCGGGCCTTCCCAGCGGATCACCTCTTCATAAATGGCCGCACATTCCAGTCCGCAGCTATCCCTGCTTTTGCCAAACGGACAGCGGTAGCAGTATGGCGGAGGAACATGGGAGAAGCCCACGCCAAGCGGCTCGTATTTGATCTTGCGGGCTGCCTGACCCGTCGCACCAAGCGCCCCCATGGAGTTCCCGTGATATGCCCGGTGACGGGAGATGAATTTGTGACGCGTGGGCTCACCATTCTGATGGTGGAACTGACGGGCTATTTTGAAAGCCACCTCATTCGCGTCCGAACCGGAGTTGGAGAAAAAAATCCGATACGGCCCTTCGAGCCATTCATTCAGCTTCTCTGCCAGCAAAATTGCGGGTTCATGACTCTGTGTCATCGGAATATAGGCGAGGGTTTTCATCTGTTCATAAGCGCTCTTCGCGATCTCCTCACGCCCATGCCCTACATTGACACACCATAATCCCGACATCGCATCAAGATAACGCGTGCCCTCCTGATCCGTAATCCAGCTACCCTCTCCGCTAACAGCAATCATCGGATGATCGTTATGAGGTGAGATGTGGTGCCAGACGTACTTGCGATCCTTCTCCAGCCATTCTTCTCTCGTACCGCTCATGGGCTGGGGCTGCTGATTCACAGAACTCATCCATATTGCTCCTCTCTGATTGGGTATGAGCATGGCATGGTGCAGTGTTCAATGGTATAAATTATTCTCAATGCACTTACTTACTTCACAGCCTCTTCATACACGTTCTTCTCCAATGCCTCATCCAGTTTAGCTTCTTTTTTGATCAATCCATATTTCAGAGCGATGTCGGCTGTACGGGCAAACGACTCATCCACAAAGCTGCCCACCTGCTTCTCGGTAAAGCCCTCCGGGCGAATCAGCTTTGCAATCTCTGCCAGCATCGTTACCTGATGCTCACGGGTTGTGCTGCCCTCCGTCACATTACTCATGACGATGTCCACCGTTTCATCCTGATGATCAATGGCATAATTCCAGCCTTTCAGGATCGCCCGGGTCACTTTGACCGCCATCTCATGATTGCTGTCCACCCAGTCCTTCTTGGCAATCAGCGTATCCTCCAGCATGCCAACTCCGGCATCCTCGATGTTGAACACATCCAGATCAGACTCCTTTACGCCGCTTTCGAGCACCACGTGATATTCGTTATAGATCGTGGCCGTTGCCACATCCACCTGATCATTGAAAAACTGATCCATCGTAAAGCCCTGTTTGACAAGGTTGATATCTTTTTTCGGATCAAGTCCATTCTTCTCCATAAAAGCAAGCACCTGAAACTGCTGGCTGCCAAACCAGGTGCTGACCTTCTTGCCCTTCATCTGAGCCGGGCTGGTAATTCCTGCGGACTTCTTGGCAATCAGCCGATAACTGCTCTTCTGCGAGATCTGGGCAAGTGAAACGAGGGGCAAACCGTTATCACGGCTGACCAGCAGGCTATCCACTCCTGTAATGCCCACATCGGCTGCGCCGTTGACCACCTGCTGCTCAATGACGATATCAGGCCCCCCGGGAATAATCTCCGCATCAATGCCTTCCTCTGCAAAAAAACCTTTTTCCTTTGCGGCATAGATTCCGGCAAACTGCGCCTGCGGCACCCATTTGAGCTGAATTTTCACCTTGGTTAACGACGAATTGGCTGCTTCGTCCCCACCCGAGCTTGCAGCAGCTGGCTGCGATGACGGCTCGGTTGAGGCCGAGCATGCCGAAAGCAGCAGAACACACAAGACCAGGGCGTGTCTGAAAACTCTGAAGAAAGCAGATTTTGCCGAATTTTCGTTCCAAGCAAGGAAGTTTCCCGCAGGCGTGCCGGGGCACGTCAAGGGAAAGTGACGTAGCAGGGGGCGAAAAGGGGGGAAAAGATGCACTTCAGCAGGTTTCAAGACACGCCCTAGCACCCATAAAACTGGCTTCCACGTTTTGTTCATATACAGAATGACCCCCTGTTTATATATGGAATTTGTTCTTCTGCTCCATGAATCTGGCTGCTCAGCCAACCGTACGCGTTTGATTCCAGGGAAGCAGCCGTTTCTCCATGAACACAACCAGCTCATAGAGAATGATGCCAAGCACTGCTGCGATGACGATGCAAGCCCAGGCCAGAGGCATGTTAGCCAGTCGAATCTGATCGGAGAGCAAATAACCCAAACCTTGTGAAGCGATAAAAAACTCTCCGACAATCGCTCCGATAATGCTGGTCGACATGTTAATTTTCAATCCCGCAAAGAAAGAAGGCAGGGCATGCGGCAGTCTGAGTTTCCAAAAAAATTGCTTGCGGCTCGCAGCCAGACTATTCAGCAATTCGCCATACTGCGGCTGGATCGAGGTGAGTCCCTTGAACAGGCTGACCGCCATCGCCGCCATCGTAATAACCGACACCACAGCGATGCGGGACCAGATCCCGTCTCCAAACCAATTGTTCATGATTGGAGCGAGGGCCACAATCGGAACAGCATTGAGCGCAGACAACACAGTGACCGCTGCCCTGCCGCTGTTCGGAAAAAATGACGCTCCTGTGGCAGCCAGCACCCCAAGAAGCGAGCCAATCAGAAAGCCGCCCAGCATCTCGGTTCCGCTGTAGACGGCATAGCGGAGAAGCATCTCCGCATTGTCGCGGATGGAGAAAACAATCGCAGAAGGGACAGGAAGCTGATAAACTTCCAGTGACAGCAGGACGTGAAAGAAGCGCAGCTGCCACAAGGTCAGAAATGCGGCTCCTGCCAGCCAGGGCAGCAAAGTACGGAAGAGGGTGCTGAGCTTGATTCCATAGCCTTGTGTATCCTTCCGGGAACTGTCGATAGGAATAGCCGTATTTGCAGCCTGAACCGACTTTATTCTCACGGGAGGCATCATACCCGCTGCGGCTTCAGCAGTTACTCCGGTGCCGGATGCTGTTCCCTCCTCACCCTTTCGTGGCAGTACAGTGCCTTCACTCATGCTGACCCGCCTCCCGTTGACCTGAATTCAGGCTGCCATGGTGTAAGCCAGCGTTCAATCAGGCTGATCAAAAGATAAGAGATCATGCCAATGCCCATGCTAAGCATGATGGTGGCCCAGAACATACCGACTTGTGCATGACCGTAGTACAGTGAACTGACCATCAGTACGCCAAGCCCGTCCGGCGCGCCCATCAACTCCACGACGATGGAGGAGGTCACCGCGAGCGGTGCTGCAATTTTCAAGCCGGAAAACAGCCCTGGCAGCGCCGAAGGGATCAAACATTTCGTGTAATGTGCAGTCCGCGAGGCACCACTCGCCCGCATGAGCTCCAGATGTTCACGGGAGGTACTCTTTAAACCTTTTAACGTATGGATAATAATCGGGAAAAAGGTGACGTAAGCCGCCATCAGAATACGCGCCCAGGCAGCGTTATGAATAATGCCATAAACAATCGGCGCCAGTCCGATGACCGGGATCATCTGCGAAGATACAACATAAGGGGACAGCGTGCGCTCTAACCAGCCGGCGGCACTCATGAGCAGGGCCAGAAGCAGACCCAGTAACGCTCCTCCAGCGAAGCCAAGAGCCGCATTCCCGAAGGTTACTGCGCCCTGCTCTGCCAGCGTGCCTGAATAGCGAATAAACGCCTCAATAACCTGGTGAAGATACGGCAGGCGGGAAGCAGCCTGCTGAGGAGACATGAACAAATGTAATACCCAGGCTATGCCTTCCCAAAATATAAAAAAAGAACTGATCCAGATCATCATCCAGACACGATAGCCCGGTTTACCTAAACGAAGAAACATTGGATGGATCACGCTCCCCCTGAAAACAGTTGCGAATCGTTGTGATCATCTGATAAAAGGCTTCCGTCTCCCTCAGCTCGCTCTGTCGTTCGGCAGGCAGATGCACGTGATGGATGGAATGCACTTGGCCCGGATGGGCGGAGAGAACAATAATGCGATCGGATAAAAAAATCGCTTCGGGGATGCTATGGGTAACAAAGAGGAAGGTCTTGCCGGTAGAGCGTTTGATCTCCAACAGCTCCAGCTGCAGCTTTTCCTTGGTGAACTCATCGAGGGCCGAGAAAGGTTCATCCATCAGCAGCAGCGGCGGATCAAGGGCAAGCGCACGTGCGATGGATACTCGCTGCTGCATCCCGCCACTAAGCTGCCAGGGGTAATGATCCGCAAATCGGGTCAGCCCGACCATTTCCAGCAGTTCACCGCTAATGCGGCGGCACTCCTTCCGCGGGGTACCCAGCAGTTCCATGGGCAGTTCTACATTACGGCGCACGGTACGCCAATCGAACAGAGCCGGAGTCTGGAAAACGATGCCGAATTGCCTCTGCATTCTTGCTCGCTTCGGCTCCTGCCCTGCAAGCCGAATGCTGCCCGTTGTCGGCTGAAGCAGATCAGCCACTAATCGGAGCAGCGTTGATTTGCCGCAGCCCGAAGGCCCTAATAAAGAGACAAATTCGTTGGAATGCACATGAAACGTTACATCGGATAAGGCCGTCACTTGCTGACTCCCGCTGCCAAATACGACGGAGACATGATCCACATCAATGAGCTTGTTTGCGGAGGGAATGACAGCCTGGTGAATCGATGCTGGAGATTGAGAGGTCATAGGCATTCTCCTTTGCGGTATGAGAAGGTTAGATACAATTCAGGAGCAGGTGGCAGGTTAAGCTACACGAGAGTAACAGAGTTTAGCTTGTTAGGTACTACTATATCGTGTTGGGGGAAAAATACATTATACAAACTGTTTGGAAAATAGGCTGATCCATGTGACATACTGTAAAACGAGCGGGATACCGCTCCAATTTGCTATACATTTACTGTAAAGTGATATAACAGAAATCTTCCATACATCAGACATGCCTTCTCAACCTATCCCCTCTGTAATCTGCGTATATTCATTTGTATTAATTGATCAAATATTCGGAAAATTTGACATAACCCCTCGTAATCACATGTGATTTCATGTATAACGTTGGATATAGACAGAGAATAGTTCGTAAGCAAGCGTCGGTACTGCTGTAACACCAAGCCTTAATCAAGTTTGAAATCATTGAAAACAAAGCTGTTCAAGGGCTGTTCAAATCCAGATATCGGGGTGGTCATGATGTTTGATTGGCTGGGATGGAAAAAAGGATTGCCGCTGTGGTGGTCTTATCGGTTGAATGCACACCGTACACATGATGTGGAGCAGATTTTTGAAGGGATTGCCGAAACCAGAAGGCAGTTAATGATGGATTGGGCGAGTGATCAGTGGAACCATCTGGACCGCTTGCTGCATCAGATGGAATCGGTCAGACCCCAAGACGTGAAGCCAGGATCGCCACAGGAAGAGAAGTTGAAAAGTTTGTTTAAAGCGAGTTATGTCCGATCACAGGATAGCACTGAATTGTTTATACTGAACGAGCAGCATCAGGTCGTATTTTCTACATATCAGAAACATATTGGACAACGTTACACCACTCATGAAAATGCTTCTTTCGAACGTGGCCTAAACCACGTAATAACAGGTGCACCCGGCCAAAAATGCTTGTATGGCCCTTATGCTGATCCGCTTACACTGGAGATTGGGCCACGCTCGTCCACATTCCATGACGCCATTACGCTGATGTTCATTGCTCCGATTGTTCATCAAGGTAAATATGCAGGAGCTTTGTGCAGCCGTATTCCCGGTGATGTGCTTGGTGATCTCATTCAGCGTGAGTCAGGACATATCTACCCGGACTCCGGCGATAACTATCTGTTTATGGCTGAATCTGTCCTGCGGCCTGAACTGCAGCCAGGGACAGCCTTGTCCCGAAGCCGCTTCGAGGATCGAACGTTTACCCATGGTGAAAATCTGAAGGATGGCGTAACGACCGACTGGGGCATCGTGTCTGTGCAGGCACATACAGAACTTGAATTAATGTTCACCGATCCGTCCACAGGACAATTACATCCTGGCGTATCGAAAACGATTCAGAACGGCTCAAATCTGTTTGTTGCCTATCCTGGGTACTCGGACTATCGCCATATTCCCGTTATCGGTAAAGGCATCACCTTTCAGCTTCCGCACTGCCCGGATCGCTGGGGCATGATGTGTGAGGGCGATCTGGAGGAAGTGTACCGCATCCGCAGTATCGGATGGCGGCAATCGAAACAGCATGGCATTTATATTATTCTCTCGGCAATTCTTGCAGCTTCCTTGATTTTTGTTCTGACAGGCAGCGGCTGGAGTGCTGCTGCGATTGCCGGTTTTAATGTTATATTTGGATTCTTTGGCGCATGGCAGCTTCATCGCAAACAATACAACCGCGTGCATGAAGACCTGGGACGCCTGAGCCAATTCATTCGCATTAATGCGGAGGGCAAGGGGGACCTGACCCAGCGTCTGGACACGAATTCTTTTGCCCAGGATGAATCCGGCGAGCTGGCCAAATGGATCAATAACATGATTGATTCGCTCGAAAGCATCATGCTCAAAGTTCAGCGGGCTACGGAGGATGTCATGGATAATCAGTACCTGATGCGCACTTCCACCGAGACAACACAGGTGACTACAGATCGTGTGAATCTCAAGCTTGGCTCCATGATTCAAGCTATCCGCACCCAATTGCAGGATCTGGATCAAGCGAAGCAAGCCGCAGACCATATGCGACTGACGCTGCAGCAGCTGGAGATGTCGGCTAATGAACAGATCGGCGTGGCCAGACAGGAAGTGGATCGCATCGGTGACAAGATGATTCAAATCTCCGGTGCAGTTTCGGATACAAACCAGACAATTCTGTCTTTCCTTGGCACTATGAAGGAAATCTACCGCGCTTTGGCGGTCATTGATGAAATATCTGCACAGACGAATCTGCTTGCATTAAATGCAACGATTGAAGCTGCTCGTGTCGGAGAGCACGGTCGCGGATTCTCCGTCGTCGCTGATGAGATTCGCAAGCTGGCTGACGTCTCCCGCTCTTCCACGGAGGATATTCATCACATTCTGGATCGCATCTCGGTTGCGGCAAGCGCAGCTTCCAAGCAAATTACCGAAGGGGATCAAGTGCTCGCGGAAGGCACCAGCCTCGTTCAGGCCGCCTCCGAGCTTCTCCAGAAAGCCACTGCGGAAGAAGCAGAGCGCACACAAGTGGTGGATCAGGTCGTATTTCTGATGGAGAATATTGCTGCAATCAGTCACCAGAATCGGGCCACCTCCGCCGAGGTGGAAGCCGAGATGATGGCGCTCATTCGGGATATGATGAAAGTGCAGCAATCCTCTCATGATGTGGAGGCGATTACCCTCTTCCTGCAGCAAGTTGTGGGACAGTTCCAGCTGAACCAGCCTGCCTGAATTGCTGTCACCGGACGTCATCGTTGACGCGGATCGGAGAAATAGCTAAAATTTGATGCAACTGTTGCTTTCGTAATTGTCGTATCATTTATTATAGAAGATATCCAATCTGAACGTTGAAAGGGTGGTCTGCATGGAACTGCTTCAGGATTCATTTGGCCGAATACATGACTACATCCGTATTTCCGTTACGGACCGCTGCAATCTGCGCTGCGTTTACTGCATGCCCGCGGAAGGCATGGAGTTTGCTCCACATGATGAAATTATGAGTTATGAAGAGATTGCGGAAGTACTGAAAGTGCTCGCCCCCATGGGCATGCGCAAGGTTCGGCTCACCGGCGGGGAGCCGCTGGTGCGTAAAGACCTGCACAAGCTTGTGGGCATGATCTCCGCCATCGACGGCATTGAAGATATCGCACTGACGACCAATGCCCTGCTGCTGGACAAACAGGCACAAGCGTTGAAGGATGCAGGCTTGAATCGTATCAATATCAGTCTCGACTCGCTGCATGCCGACCGCTTCTCCATGATTACTCGCGGCGGAGATGTGAATAAGGTGTTAAAAGGCATTGAAGCTGCCACGGCTGTCGGACTTGCACCGATCAAGCTGAATGTCGTGCTGATGAAGGGCATTAATGATGATGAGATCAAGGATTTCATTGCCATGACGATCAATCAGCCGCTGCATGTGCGATTTATTGAATACATGCCTATCGGACACGCCTCCGATTCCTGGCGCAAATCGTATCTGCCGCTGGAAGCAGTGACAGATGTGTGCGCAGAAGCTGGCTGGACGGTGGAGAACACCGAAGGCCCTGCCGGGAACGGTCCATCTCGCAACATGAGAATCAAGGGCTCCCAAGGTACTTTTGGCCTGATCCATCCGGTAAGTGATCATTTCTGTGACAACTGCAACCGGCTGCGGCTGACCGCGGATGGACATATCAAAGCCTGCTTGTATTGGTCGGATGAGTATAATGTTCGCCGCTTCGTGGATGATCCCGATGCCATGGCGGCACTCTTCCTCAAAGCGCTGGGTACGAAACCGAAGAATCATGAGATGGCTCTCGCTCTGGAACAAAAAATGCAATCTCATACGCCGACTGTACGGCGCATGTCCCAGATTGGCGGATAAAAGGAAGAATTATTCTCTTTATTTGAACGGTGGAAATGTCACCTGTCCATCCATCCAACGGCTCGAACTGCTGCTTCAAAGGCATAGGAAACAGACTGAAACAGACGAGAACACCACGTTCCCGTCTGTTTTGGCGTTGCTTCTTATATGATCAGACATTGCTTTCTTGTATACGATCAAACATCAACACATTGTTGTACAATGATTCAAACGTTCTCAAAAAAATATAGTAGACATTATGCCCTCTTCGAGTCTAAAATTCAATAATCTATCTGACGATGTATTATATACGACCATATGATAAATACACATATACTATAGGAGCTGACCTTATTGAACATTGTAGAAGCACTCGTTGCAGCAAGCCCTTATTTCAAAATCATGTTAAAGGAACACGATATTATGATTGCCGTAACCGATACGGAGAAGTTCTGGTATTACGTTCCCAGCAACGAGCTTGATCTTGGCATCAAAGCCGGAGATCCCATCTCTCTTGAGGACCCTACCTTGCGCCGTGCATTAGTGAACGGTGAAACTTCGGCCAATCGAATTGACGCCAAATTCTACGGTACAGCGATCAATTCGGCGGCCACGCCGCTGTATGATGATCATGGAAAAATTGCAGGTACGCTTGCTATTGGATTTTCTCTTCATAATGAAGAAAAGCTGGAGTACTTTACCGAACTGATTACCGGCATCAGTGGCAGATTAACCGATATGGTGCAGACTGTAGCTGCACAGTCCGAGCAGTTAACAGCATCCTCCACACAGATTCTGGACAATACCCGTATAGCGGTGCAAAATTCTGGCGAGGTTAACAAAGTCGCCGGATTTATCCGAGAGATTTCAGAACAGACGAATCTGCTCGGTCTGAATGCTGCCATTGAAGCTGCACGAGCTGGCGAGGCAGGTGCAGGATTCGGTGTCGTTGCAGCCGAGGTACGCAAATTATCTACGGGCACCAAGGAAGCAACCGTCAACATCGAACGTTCACTCAAAGACGTGCAGACCTCCATTCGACAGATGGAACAGGAGATTACCTCTATAGCCCAGTCCAGTAATGAACAGGCCGAATTAGTAACTGAGTTCAGTGAAGCGATTGATCATCTGAACGAAGTGAGCCGGGATCTTAAATTGTTCATTGAGTCCATGCTGCTAAAAGCTGAATAAGCGATGGTGAGCTGTGTTTTGTTTCAGCTGCAAGCTTGCCTGACTTTCATACATTTCTCATCAAACAGTTGTGACCTGTGTTTCTTAATTTTATTTCTATGAAGGTATATATCTCGATTGATATTAACTGTAAGTATCGCAATACATTCATTAGGGGAATCAATAAAAAATTGTAGACGGGCTGAGAGGGCGCGCCGACGAAGAAACAAGCGCCCTCTCTAATGCCCTGCTGATCCTGAACGGTGAGTAAGAGAAGAAACGTCAGGTTCAAGCGTTATTCAGAAGGATCATGACACAAGTATTATCAGGGACATGAAATATGAAGAGCTACGGCTCGCTGCTTCTAGTATTTCATTCATTGAAGGTATGTTTTTCTAAAATACACATGCAAGGTACTTTGATGGGTTACAAAAAAGAATACACTTTAACATGCTAGATAAGTTGACGATATGCTCATCAATCCAGGCACATTCGTCAAATATTACCCATCGCCCATGGCTAGTGCAAGTCTGCCACACTCTACTGCGAGCGCTAACGATCAGGAGAAGCCTTATTTGGGCATATTCGGGCTTTAGAACATTCTAACGATCCCCAGAGACGCTATTCTGCTGAAATCAGCTTGATCAGGCTCATTTTTCAGGATTTTGAATGGAATAAGCTTCCTGGAGATCGTTAGATTTCAAATGTCCCCGTATCAGGGCAAATAAGCTCCATGGGGATCGTTAGCATCCCATCTTCGAAATGAGCAGCCTGCCAAGACTGGTATTCTTGCCCTATTACAGCGCTCTTTGACGAGCATGAACCGTTAATCGGCATCATGTCGTTTCTTTAGTTCAATTTATATACTGTACTTGCCAAAAACTGCTTCCAATTTATTTACAGTAGAATAACAAAGTTTAGGCTAATCGTAGTTGCTGCTGGACCCATTCAAAA